>NZ_CFIFWG010000018.1:0-24902 GCF_984466335.1 Roseitalea sp.
ATCGCCGCCTATCTGAGCCATTTCGGCTGGCGGCCCGGGCGCGACTGGGGGTACGAGGTGACCGTGCCGGCGGAGATATCGTGCGGCTTCGAGGGTCCCGACCAGGGCCTGACGATCCGCGACTGGGCGGCGATGGGCGTCGCCCGCGTCTCGGGCCGGCCGTTTCCCGATGCCGAAATGAACAAGGACGGTTTTCTTTTGATGCCGGCTGGCCGCAGCGGGCCGGCCTTCATCGTCACGCCGAACTTCTACGTTCTCAAACGCTACAATGAGAGCGACCTCTACGCCCTGTTCGTCGGCCATGCGGCCGACCGGATCGAATGGGGCACGGGCCGCTTCAGAGCGCCCTGGGGCCGCGTCGACGCGCTCTACCGGTCCGAGATCGCCGCCATTCAGCGCGTGCTCGAAGGCAGGGGCTACGATGTCGGCGGCGCCGACGGGCTGCCCGGCTTCAGGACACGGCGCTCGATCGGCGACTGGCAGACGAAGAACGGCCGGGCGCCGACCTGTTTTCCCAGCAGGGCGCTGGTCCGCGCGATCCGGTGATCTGGAGCGCGCCGGTTCACCGCTCCGCGACAAGCGCGGCGATGAGGCCGCCCGCCTCGTGCGGGCGGACGACCGCCGACCGGATCAGCTGGTCGAAGTGACGGGTCAGCGCGCTCACCGCCTCCCTGGCGTTCAGCACCAGATACATGTCGCCCATATAGACCGCCGCGCGCATCGGCCCGAAGACGGTGTAGGGCGCCGAAAAGGTCTGCCTGCCGTCGAACAGGAAGATGCGCAGGCCGGGATAGAGGTCGGCGGCGAACCGCGCCATCCGGTCGATCTGCGCATGACGCTGCGTCTTGCCCAGCCCGGCCCATGTGCCGGTGCCCTCGGCCAGTGTCTGAAGGGTCTGGAGCGGCATGCAGACCTCGGTGTCGTTCTCCGGCTTGCGGCTGTGGGCGAGCCGCTCGCGCGCATCGTCGATCTGGTGCGCGACCGACGGCTTGGTCGCGCGCGTCTCGAACGCGATGACCGCCTCGGTGCGCATGAAGTCCGGGACGGTCGCGGGCACGTAGCGGATCTTCGTGCCGGCCGCCTCCTGGTGCCAGCGTATCAGCGCCGCGTCATTGTGGGTGTCCTGCGCCTCTTCCAGTTCCAGCGCCGGCCGGATCTCGGCCGAAACGCCCTCGTCCTGGCTGATCCCGAGCAGCCAGTCCAGGCTCACCCCTTGCGTCGAGGCGATGCGGATCAGCGTCTCGGCCCGCGGCAGCCGGGTCGTTTCGCCCGAAAAGAGCTGCGACAGCGCGGAACGGTCGAGACCCACCGAGGCCGCAAAGCGCGACCGGTTCATGCCCGAGCGTTCGAGCAGCCGCGCCAGGCGGGCGCGAAACAGCCGCGCCGCGTCCCGCTTGTCGAGCGGACCGCCGTTCGCGCCATCCTTTCCGATTGTAGACATTGCACATCTTTTTTATTTTAATGCAACAAATGAAGCAATTGCGGATCAAACGCAATCTTCCGTGCGCATTGCCGCGTTCAAACCGGTCCGCCGTCCTGACACATTGCCGTCGGGAGGGAGCAACGGATCGTGATGACGAAGAAGACCATCGAATGGCCGACCCTTGCCATGCTGGCCGCGTGCCATGGCGTGTGGCTGTCGGCGGGGCTGTGGCTGTTTCCGGTCGCGCCGGTCGCCGCATTGATCGTCATGGCCGTCATGGCCGGCTTTCACACATCGCTTCAGCACGAGGCGCTGCACGGGCACCCGACCCGCAACGCGCACCTGAACGAACTGCTCGTTTCGCTGCCGCTCGCCGTTGCCTTCCCCTATCGCCGTTTCAAGGCGCTGCACCTGCGCCATCATCGCGACGAAAGCCTGACCGACCCCTATGACGACCCCGAAAGCTGGTATGTGGCCGAAGGCGATCATCGGCGCCTGTCCGCGCCGATGCGCCGGCTGCTGGCGGTCAACAACACGTTTCTCGGGCGGCTGGTAGTCGGCCCGCCGCTGATGGTGTTCGGCTTCCTGCATGACGACATGCGCAGGATCGTCGCCGACGATCCGGGCGTGCGCCGGGCCTGGGCGCACCATGCGGCCGGCCTTGCCGTGCTGCTCGCGATCGTCTGGGGCGCGATGGGCGTGCCCGCGCCGCTCTATGTCGGCGTGGTCGCCTGGGGCGGCATGGCGCTGATCGCGATCCGCACCTATTGCGAGCATCGCTGGGAGCAGACGCCGGACGGCCGCACGGTGATCGTCGAGGACAGCCGCATCCTGTCCTGGCTGTTCCTCAACAACAATCTGCATCTGGTGCATCACAAGTGCCCTGGCGCGCCGTGGTACGCGCTGCCGCGCCTTTACCGCGAACGCCGTAATGAATGGATCGCCGCCAACGGGGGCTATGTCTATCGCAGCTACTGGGACATCTTCCGCGCCCATGCCCTGGCGGCCAGGGAGCCGGTCGTCCATCCGGCCCTGCGCCGGGTGCGCGCCGAAGCGCCCGTGCCGGTGCCCGCGACGGGCGCCTTCCGGCCGGTCCCGCCGAGACGCTGCCCGTCGCCGCCGGGCCCGAGCGCTGACCCCGCATGATCGCCGGCCTGCCCATGTATGACTGGCCGGAGCGCCGGCCCGCGACCGACGCGCTCTGGGCGCGCCTGCGCGATGCCCTGCGCGCGGCCGAATTCGACGCGCCGGACGCGCTGACCCGCATGGACGACCTTCAAGCGCTGTGGCTGGCCCCGGACCTGCTTCTGGCCCAGACCTGCGCCTATCCCCTCGAAACCGCTCTCAGGGGCCGCGTCCGCTATGTGGCGACACCGGTCCATGGCGCGCCGGGCTGCGGCCGGGGCACCTATCGCAGCGTCGTCATCGCGCGCGGCTTGGGCGAGGATATGGTTGCGCCGGTCACACCGGACGCGACGCTGCCGATACAACTATCTGGACGCCTGGCCGCCAACGCACCCGATTCCCTTTCGGGCTATGTCGCGCTCGCCCGCGATCTCGAAGCGACGGGTCTGGCCGTGCCGGGGCCGGCCCTGTGGACCGGCGCGCATCGCGCGTCCATCCGGGCCGTCGCCGAGGGCGAGGCCGATGTCGCCGCGATCGACTGCGTGAGTTGGCGGATCGCGCAAGCCCATGAGCCCACAGCGGCCCGCGTCCGCGTCATCGGCTGGACCGCCGAGCGGCCGGGCCTGCCGCTGATTACGAGCAGGACGATGACGGATGATGATCTGGTGCGCCTGAGGCGGGCCATTGCGGCGGCGATGCCCATTGCGGTGCTCGATAGGCCCACTGAACGCTGATCAGTCCGGCTCGCCCTCGACCACGCGCAGCCGAAGGTGCCCGGTCCTGCTTTCGGCGCCCGCCGGCTCCGCCTCGCCGTCCGGCGCCGCCGGCACGTCGTCGAACTCAAGGTCCCCGATCTTCCGGCCGCGCCTGGTCAGCTTGCCTGTCGTGATCAATATGTCGTCGACATCCCTGGCGGTCTGGCCGAAATGGGTGGCAAGCCTGCGCACGCGCTCGTCGAGCCGGCCCAGATCCTCCATCAGCCGCATCACCTCGTCCTGGATCAGATGCGCCTGCTCGCGCATGCGCGCATCCTTGAGCAGTGCCTGGATCACCTGGATCGACAGCATCAGCAGCGAGGGCGAGACGATCACCACCCGCGCCCGGTGCGCCTTCTGGACGATCTGTTCATGGTGCTCGTGAATGTCGGCGAAGATGCTTTCGGAGGGCACGAACAGGAACGCGGTGTCCTGCGTTTCGCCGGCGATCAGATATTTGTCGGCGATCGCCTTGATGTGCACGTCCATGTCCGCCCGGAACCGCTTGGCGGCGGCGGTGCGGGCGGCCTCGTCCCTTGCCTCGCGCACCGCGTTCCAGGCTTCGAGCGGGAACTTGGCGTCGACGACGAGGTCGGCCGCGCCGCCGGGCATGGCGATCAGGCAGTCCGGCATCGAGCCGTTCGACAGTTTCGCCTGGAACCGGTAGCCGCCCATCGGCAGCCCGTCCTCGATGATCGCCTCCATGCGGCCCTGGCCGAAGGCGCCGCGCGTCTGCTTGTTGGACAGGATCGACTGCAACTCCACCACCTGGCCGGCGAGCTGCTGGATGTTCGATTGCGCGGTGTCGATCACCGCGAGGCGCTCGTGCAGCTTGCTCAGATTGTCGTGCGCCGATTTCTGCTGGTCGCTGATCGACTGGCCGATGCGCGAACTCATCGCGTCGAGCCGCCGCGCCAGCGTCTCGCTCATCTCCGAGTGGCGCGCGCCGAACATGTCGGTCATCGCCGCCAGCCGGCCCTGCATGTCGGTCTGCGTCCGCACGATCTCTTCCACGCGCGCCTCGGCGCGCCCGGCCCGCTCGCGCGCGGCGGCCAGATCGCGGCGCTGCTGGACGGCGCTCCGCCAGACGATCAGCAAGGTCACAAGGGCGACCGCCGCAACGAGCAAGGCGACGCCGACCAGCGCCTCGCCGTGGGAGACGGCGCGCCCGCCCAGCGCGAAGGCCGTCCGGTCGAGGGCAAACTGCGGTTCCATGGCGCCAAGCATAGGTGATTCGCCGCCCTCGTGCCGATTGACGCGCGGCGCCGGACCCCTTAACTGCGACCGGCCATGGCCAAGCGACCGATCATCGTCATCCCCGACCCGGTCCTGCGCGAGACGTCCGCGCCGGTCGAGCGCGTCGACGACGCGCTGCGCGCCTTCGCCGACGACATGCTGGAGACCATGTATGACGCGCCGGGCATCGGCCTTGCCGCGATCCAGGTGGGCGAGCCGATCCGCATGCTGGTCGCCGACGTGGCCGGCAAGGATGACGAAAAGGACCCAAAGGTGCTGATCAATCCCCGGATCGTCGCCCGCTCGGACGAGGCGAGCGTCTATGAGGAAGGATGTCTGTCGATCCCGGACTATTACGCCGATGTCGAGCGGCCCGCCGCCGTGACGATCGCCTATCTGGACCGGGACGGCGAGCAGCGCACGCTCGAAGCGGACGGCCTTCTGGCCACCTGCATCCAGCACGAGATCGACCATCTCGACGGTGTCCTGTTCGTCGACCATATCTCCAAGCTCAAGCGCGACATGGTCTTCAAGAAGTTTCGCAAGCTTGCCAGGCAGCGCGGCGACGCGCGCATCCTCGCCTGAACGCGCGGGCGTGAACGGGGCCGGCCGCCATGCGCATCATCTTCATGGGAACGCCGGCCTTCGCGGTGCCAACGCTCAGGGCGCTGCACGCCGCCGGCCACCGGATCGTTGCCTGCTACACGCAGCCGCCGCGCCCCGCCGGCCGGCGCGGGCTCAACCTCAGAAACTCGCCCGTGCACGAGGCCGCCGAAACGCTCGGCATCGCGGTGCGGACGCCCGCTTCGCTGAAGGGCACAGACGAGCAGGCCGCCTTCGCCGCGCTCGATGCCGATGCGGCGGTGGTCGTCGCCTATGGCCTCCTGCTGCCAGGGCCCGTCCTTGAAGGCACGCGCCTTGGCTGTTTCAACGGCCATGCCTCGCTTCTGCCGCGCTGGCGCGGCGCGGCGCCCATCCATCGCGCGATCATGGCCGGCGACACCGAAACCGGCATGATGGTCATGAAGATGGACGAGGGGCTCGACACCGGGCCCGTCGCGCTGACCGCGCGGGTCGCGATCGGCCCGGACATGACCACCGGAGAACTGCATGACCTGCTGGCCGGGACGGGCGCGGCGCTGATGGCCGAGGCGATGGTCGCCCTTGAGGCGGGCGCGCTGGAGCCGGCGCCGCAGCCCGACCAAGGCGTCACCTACGCCGCCAAGATCGACAAGGGCGAAACGCGCATCGACTGGAGCCGGCCGGCCGGGGACGTCCACAACCACATTCGCGGGCTTTCCCCCGTTCCCGGCGCCTGGTGCGAGATGCGCCTGGGCGAGCGCTGGGAGCGCGTCAGGATTGTGGCCTCAATGCGGGCGGACGGCACGGGGGCGGCGGGCAGGCTGATTGAGGGCGCCCCGGTCACGGTCGCCTGTGGCAAGGGCGCCGTCCGCCTCACGCGCCTGCAAAAGGCGGGCGGCAAGCCGCTCGATGCCGATATCTTTGCGCGCGGCAACGCGCTCGACCGGGATGGCATCCGCTAGAGCCTTTCATGCTTGGATGGAAGCAGTTCTGTTTTGCGGTCGGCGTGATGATCCGGCAGGACGGACGCCCCTTCGACAAGCTCAGGAGCGCGTAGCCGAGCTACGCGCTGCGCAACGTTCCTCGACCTTGGCGCAAAACCCCTCCGGCAGAACGATTCCATCCGAGCATGAAAGGCTCTAATCGCCGCCGAAGATCGGCGACCGCGGCCGCTCCAGCCGGTAAAGGTCGACCGCGCCGGCCGGCGCGCCGTCCGCCCCTTGCCGGATCAGCCGCGCGAACCATTGCGGCGCGGGCACGACCCCTTCCAGTGTCGGGGGCAGGGCCGGCGGCCGGCCGGTCGCGGCCGGCACGGCGACCAGAACCGGCCAGCCGAGTTCGTCGTCGGACGCGGGCAGGTCGACGAACCCGTAGCGGTGGAACTCGTCGAGCGGCAGGGCGCGGTAGCGGTGGCCGCCAAACCGGCCATAGGTCTCAAGATAGCCGTAAAGGCCGTAGTCGCGCACCAGGACGGTTTCGATTCCCGCGCGCTTGCGTTCGGTGTCGAGGTCGGCCGCCAGCGCACTCCAGCCATGCATGGTCAGCGTCTGGTCGGCGAAGGGCAGGCGGACCGGCTGCCATTGCGCCTGAACGAAGATCACAAGGGCCGCCAGCATGCCCACGGGGACCTGGAATCGAAGCGTCCAGCGCTGCAACCGTCGCAGCGGCGCCCTCTCGGGCGTCCAGGTCAGCACGGCCCATGCGCCAAGGATCGCCCATTGCGGGTAGAGCGGCCAGGTCCAATTGCCTTGGGGCACCGAATGCAGGCTGAACAGCAGGAAATAACCAAGCGCGGGGACCGATGTCCAAATGAGCAGCCCGAGCGCGGCATCGGAACGGTGGACGCCCCTGGCAAGGAACAGCGCCAGCGCGGCCGCCGCAAAGACGGACAGGCCCGGCATCAGCAGCGCGACCTGGCTGGCGAGGAATTCTGGAAGATGGCGCGCATCGCTCAGATGATAGGCGTCCAGCCCGCGCGTCGAGCGGCCGAACTGGAAGGCGAAGGAGGACAGATCGTTGCCGATGTTCCAGGCGACCACCGGCGCGAAGATCGCAAGCGCCAGAAGACCGCCCGCATAGAGCCAGGGCGAGGCGAGCCAGCGCCGGTTGACCCTGTGGGCGAGGAGCCACAGGACGATCCCCGCACCGATGAAAAGACCGGTATATTTGGCCGTCAGGCCAAGCCCCGCAAACAAGCCGAACGCCAGCCACCAGCGCCCGTCGCCGGACCGCATCAGTTCGGCCGCCGCCCAGATCGACAGCGCCCAGAACAGGATCGACGGCGCATCGGGCGTGATCACCAGAAGTCCCAGCATCGCGCCGGGCGTGCTCGCGAGGAAATAGACCGAAAGCGCCGCGATCCGCCGGTCGGCAAAGGCGATCGTCGCCGTGCGGTGTATCGCAAGGCAGACCGGTATGGTCGCCAGCACGGCGAAAAGCCGCGCGGCGAAGGTGCTTTCGCCCAGGAGCGCATAGCCGGCGGCGATGAACCAGGCGACCGCGGGCGGATGGTCGAAATAGCCCGCCGCGAGCGGATGCAGCGCCCAGAGCGAATAATAGGCTTCGTCGCGTGCGAAATCGGTCGTTGCGGCCATGGCCAGCTTGAGCGCGACGATTGCGGCGACGAACAGCGCCACCACCGCCGGCCGCGCCCATGCCGCGCCGGCCGCCTGGGCGGGGCCGGGCGACGCGCTCGTTCGCCGTGTGACACTGTCCTGCATCGCCGCGCCTCATCGGTGTTTTCGGCGCGCTCGTCAATCGGCGGCCGGGTGGACATGGCGCCCGGCTGTGCATAGAGCGGGCTCGGCGAACGAGGACGCAATGCCCCGCTACCGGCTGACAATCGAATATGACGGCACGCCCTATGTGGGCTGGCAGCGCCAGAGGAACGGCCATTCGGTGCAGGAAGCGATCGAGAAGGCCGTTCTGGCATTCTGCAAGCAGGCCGTCACGCTCCAGGTCGCCGGCCGCACCGACACGGGCGTGCACGCCATCGCCCAGACCGCCCATGTCGACCTTGAGCGCGACTGGGACCCCGTCCGGGTGCGCGAGGCGGTCAACGCCTATCTGGCGCTCGACGAGGAACGCATCGCCGTGGTCGAGGCCAAGAAGGTCGGCGAGGACTTCCACGCCCGCTTTTCGGCGCTGGCGCGGCATTATCTCTACCGCATCCACAACCGCCCCGCGCCGCTGACGCTCGATCATCGCCGCGCCTGGTGGTGCAAGCGCCACCTTGACGTGGACGCGATGAACGATGCGGCTGAGGTGCTGCTCGGCACGCACGACTTCACGACGTTCCGCGCCGCCCAGTGCCAGTCGAAATCGCCGGTCAAGACGCTCGATGCGATGGCGTTCGCGCGCCGTGGCGAGATCGTCGAGGCCCATGTCTCGGCTCGCTCCTTCCTGCATAATCAGGTGCGCTCGCTGGTCGGCACGCTGAAGCTGGTCGGCGAGGGGCGCTGGACCAGGGACGATGTCCGCCGCGTGCTCAAGGCGCGCGACCACCAGAAGTGCGGCGCGCTCGCGCCGCCGCGCGGGCTCTACCTGCTGCGGGTCGACTATGCGGAAAGGCTGTGTTGAAACATGGCTGCGGGTTCGTCCGTTTTATGGATTGAGGGTGGCGCCGGCGCGGTGAGCCTGATCCATCCCGCATGACGCAACGGAACGTGTGGTTCGTTTGCGACAGTGCGTGTCAAACCGCACCGAGGCCCAAGATCGCCCCCGCGCGATGCTTGCACGCGTGACCTGCCTTCCTGTAATCTTGCTTCGACCACGTGCGGGGCACACGAGCATGGGGGTATTCTCGTGAGGATTATCATGCACAGACGTGCATTTCTTTGCGGCGCGGCGGCCATTGCCGCATCCGGGCTTGCCGCTTGTTCGACCACCAATTCCAGCTATTTCGTCAACGCCTATGCCGGCATGCCGGATGGCGAATACAAGCTGCCGACAATTCCGGTGACCAGGGTGCCCGCCCAGTTCCGCCGCCAGATCGTCGATTACGAAACCAGGCATCGGCCCGGCACGATCATCGTCGATACGCCCAGCCGGCATCTCTACCTGGTGCGGGAAGACGGCAAGGCGCTGCGCTACGGCATCGGCGTGGGCCGGGACGGCTTCCGCTGGTCGGGCACGGCGCGTGTGGGCTGGAAGCGCAAATGGCCGACCTGGACGCCGCCGGAACCGATGATTCGCCGGCAGCCCGAACTGGCCAGATATCGCGGCGGCATGGAGCCGGGACTGAACAACCCGCTCGGCGCGCGCGCGCTGTATCTGATGCGCGGCGGCCGCGACACCGGCTACAGGCTGCACGGCACGCCGGAATGGTGGTCGATCGGCAATGCGGTCTCATCGGGCTGCATCCGGCTGATGAACCAGGACATTGTCGATCTTTACAACCGTGTCGAGCCGGGCGCGAAGGTGATCGTGTTGCAGGGCTGACGGGCCTTTGCGTTCACACATCCGAAGCGGGAGCCCTCGGCTCTTTCTTGCTGTGTGCCGTCCGCGGCGTCGGCGCTCAGAGCGCTTCAACCTGCTCGACTTCGGGAATGAAGTGGCGCAGCAGGTTCTGGATGCCGTGCTTGAGCGTGGCGGTCGATGACGGACAGCCCGCGCAGGCACCCTTCATGTTCAGGAACACCACGCCGTCCTTGTAGCCGCGGAAGGTGATGTCGCCGCCATCCTGGGCGACCGCCGGGCGCACGCGGGTCTCGATCAGCTCCTTGATCGTGGCGACGACCGTTTCGTCGCCGGCGTCGAAGAATTCCTCGTCGCCCGAGGCGTCCGCAGCATCGGCCCGTTCGTCCATCACCGGCGCGCCGGCCATGAAATGTTCCATGATCGCCGCAAGAACGGCCGGTTTCATGTGCGGCCATTCCAGCGCGTCGTCCTTCGTCACGGTGACGAAGTCGTAGCCGAAGAATACGCCGGTGACGCCGTTGACCTCGAACAGGCGCGCGGCAAGGGGCGATTTCGCGGCGGCTTCTTCCGGCGCGCGGAAGTCGGCCGTGCCCATCTGCATCACGACCTGGCCGGGCAGGAACTTCAAGGTGGCCGGATTGGGCGTCGTCTCTGTCTGGATAAACATGGCTGAGCCTCAGTTTGGAACTATTCCAAAATAGAGCGGAAATCGCCCCGCTTCAAGCGGTTCGGCGGTCACGGTGCCGCCCGGACGTCCAGATGCAATATGTGCCTGTCAGGACAGGCTTTCAATGTCGTCGTCGGTCAGGTTGGCCGGCACCACCGTCACCGGTATCGGAAAGGCCGCCTCCCGCCCGGCGATCGACGAGACGAGCGGGCCGGGACCTTCCTTGGCCGCGCTGGCGGCAAGAACAAGGATGGCGATGTCCTGGTCCTCCTCGATCAGACCATGGATCTGTTCGGTGGCGCTGCCTTCGCGGATGACGGTCTCTGCCTCGATGCCGCACTGCTGCCGGGCGATGGCGGCATATTTGGAGACCACCTGTTCGGCCCGCTCGTTGGCTTCCTCGCGCATGACCTGCTCGACGCCGAGCCAATGCTGAAAGTCGCCGGGCGCGATGACGAACAGAAGGATCAGTCCGCCGCGGGTGTTGGCCGCGCGCCGGGCCGCATAAAAGACCGCGCGCTCGCATTCGGGCGTTTCATCGATGATCGCAAGGAACTTGCGGCGATGACCGGCCTCACCGGAAAGGCGTCTGGTGACCATGGCGCATGTTTGGCATGGGGCGGGATGGCCCGCAAGGTGTCCGCTCCGGCCTCTCTCAGGCGCTCAGTCCGACGATGCGCCTGACATCGCCCATCACCGGGCCGGCGATGGAGGAGGCTTTCCGCGCGCCTTCGCCGAGCACGGCGTCAATGTAGCCGGGATCGGCCAGCAGCCGCCGCATCTCGCCGGCGATCGGGCTCAACGCCTCGACGGCAAGCTCGGACAGGGCCGGCTTGAAGTCCGAGAACGCCCTGCCGCCGAAATCGGCGAGGACCGATTCCCGCGAAACGCCGGAGAGCGCGGCGAAGATGCCGACAAGGTTTGCCGCCTCGGGGCGCCCTTGGAGCCCTTCGGCCTCGGACGGCAGCGGCTCGGCGTCGGTCTTGGCCTTGCGGATCTTCCTTGCGATATCGTCGGCGGTGTCGGTCAGGTTGATGCGCGACATGTCCGAGGGATCGGACTTGGACATCTTCCTGGTGCCGTCGCGCAGGCTCATGATGCGCGTCGCCGGTCCCTCGATGACCGGCTCGGTCAGCGGGAAGTAGCCATGCACCATCTCGCGGCCGACCCGCATTTCGACGCCCAGACCGAGTTCGGCGATCCGGTCGGAATAATCGTTGTTGAACTTCTGGGCGATGTCGCGCGTCAGTTCCAGATGCTGCTTCTGGTCCTCGCCGACCGGCACGTGGGTCGCGCGGTAGACGAGGATGTCGGCGGCCATCAGCGCGGGATAGACGAACAGGCCCGCCGAGGCGTTCTCGCGGTCCTTGCCGGCCTTTTCCTTGAACTGGGTCATACGGTTCAGCCACCCCATCCGGGCGATGCAGTTGAACACCCAGGCCAGTTCGGCATGCGCGTGCACGCGGCTCTGGTTGAAGACGATGTGCTTTTGCGGGTCGATGCCGGACGCAAGGAAGGCGGCGGTCACCGAGCGCGTCGCCTCGACCAGCGCCTTGGGGTCCTGCGGCAGGGTGATCGCGTGCAGGTCGACCACGCAGTAGATGCAGTCATAGCGCTCCTGCATGGCGACGAAATTCCTGATCGCGCCCAGA
Organism: Roseitalea sp.; assembly: GCF_984466335.1. NCBI lineage: Bacteria > Pseudomonadati > Pseudomonadota > Alphaproteobacteria > Hyphomicrobiales > Ahrensiaceae > Roseitalea > Roseitalea sp. The sequence continues at coordinate 11,860 of NZ_CFIFWG010000018.1, forward strand.
TAATTGCCGAGCGTCAGATGGCCCGTCGGCTGGACGCCCGAAAAGACGCGCTCATGGAAGGTCTCGGTCATGGGATTGTCCGGTCGGAATGCGGCGCTTGAAGCGACGGCCTTATGCAATGGCCGCTCGCGCCGCGCAAGGGCAGGGATCAGGCGCGCCGCCGCGCGAGCATGGCGTTCAGCGTGCCCAGGCGCGCCGCGCCGGTCAGGTGCGCCAGGCCGAAGAAGCTGACGATTCCGGCGCCGACGACGAGGGCCAGCGCGCCGGCGCGGACCGCAAGGGCCGTCCCGCCTTCGAACTGGCCCGAAAGCAACTGGGCGGAGGCCCACACGCAAAGGCCCATCAGCGCCGCGCTGAGCGTCATAAGGGCCAGGAGCCGGGCCATCGCCGCGTCGATCGCCCAAAGGCCGCGCCGGTTCAAAAGCCAGTAGAGCGCGATCGCATTGACCCAGCCGGCAAGGCTCGTGCCGATGGCGATGCCGACATGACCAAGGAACGGAAACAGCGAAAGGCTCGCCGCCACGTTGATCGCCACGGCCGCCGCGCCGACCAGCATCGGCGTTCTGGTGTCCTCGCGGGCGAAAAAGCCCGGCGAGAACACCTTGATCAGGACGAAGGCGGGCAGGCCGACGGCGAATGCCCGCAGGGCGGCGGCGGTGCCCTGCGTCGCGGCGGCGTCGAATTGCCCGCGCTCGAAAAGCACAGACACCAGTTCAACGGGAATGACGGCGAGCGCGACGGCGGCCGGCAGCGTCAGCATCATGGCGAACTGGAGCGCCCTGACCTCGACCGCCTTCGCCTCGTCCATGTCGCCCGCCTTCAGCCTGCGCGACAGTTCGGGCAGCAGCACGACGCCGATGGCGATGCCGATGACGCCCAGCGGCAACTGGTAGAGGCGGTCCGCCAGATAGAGCATGGTCATCGCGCCCGCCTGCAACGAGGCGATGATCGTGCCCACCACGATGTTGATCTGCGTGATGCCGCCGGCGATGACGCCGGGTATGCCCAGCGTCACCAGCCGCTTCATGCGCCCGTTCCAGCGGGGGCGGACGAAACCGAGCGAAAAACGCTGCCGCCGGAGCGCGACCACCACCATGGCCAGTTGCGCCAACCCGCCAAGGATCACGCCCGCGGCGATCAAGATGCCGGCCTGGCGCGTGCCGGCCAGCCCGGTCGCGACGATCCAGGCGAGCACGGCGATCAGGACGACGTTCAGCAGCGCCGGCGCGAACGCGGCGGCCGCGAACCGCCCCAGCCCGTTCAGCACGCCGGAGATCAGCGCCAGCAGCGACACCAGCATCAGATAGGGAAAGGTGATGCGCGTCATGTCGACGGTCAGGTCGAACTTGTCCGGCTCTGCGGCATAGCCGGGCGCGAGCGCGAGCACGAACAGGGGCGCGGCGATCATCGCCAGCGCGGTCAGGACCGACAGCACCGCGATCAGGCCGGCCATCGCCTCGGCGGCGAACCGGCGCGCTTCATCGGGACCGCCGCCTTCCAGGCGCCGCGCGAACAAGGGGATGAACGCGGCGTTGAAGGCGCCTTCGGCGAAGATACGGCGGAACAGGTTGGGCAGGCGGAACGCGAAGACGAAGGCATCGGCCACCGGCCCGATGCCGAAGGCCGCCGCCAAGAGAATGTCGCGGCCAAAGCCCAGGACCCGGCTCGCAAGCGTCGCCCCGCCCACGGTGGCGAAGTTGCGCAGAAGGCTCATCGCCTATCCGGCCTCCGCCGCCGCGGGGCGCTGCGTGTCCCCGTCGCCCTGCCTGAGAGCGGCCATCAGCGCTTTTTTGATGCGGCCCTGGCGCGCGGTGTCCTCGATCTTCTGGCCCAGAAGGTCGGTGACATAGAAACTGTCGATCACCTTCTCGCCGAACGTGGTGATATGGGCCGAGCGGATGTCCAGCTTGAGATCGGAGATGGCGCCGGTCAGGCGCGACAGCAGCGCCGGCCGGTCGATGCCCTCGACCTGGATCACCGTGAAACGGTTCGAAAGCGTGTTGTTGATCTTGATGGCGGGTTCGACGGTGAAGGCGCTGAGCGCCCGCGCCCGCTTCCGGGTCGCCTGAACGGCCGGAAGGCTCACCTTGCCGCGCAGCACGTCCTCGATCAGCCGGCCGATCCGCCGCGCCCGCCTCAACTCGTCGGCATCGTCTTTGAACGCGCGCTCGATCTGGATGATGTCGAGCGCGCGGCCGTCGGTTGTGGTGAAGATGTGCGCGCCGTCGATCGAGGCGCCCGCGCTCGAACAGGCGGCCGCGATCACCGAAAGAAGACGCGGATGGTCCTGCGCCAGGATCGTGATCTCGGTCATCGCCTGGAAGGCGTCGGTGCGCACCGCGCTCGCCAGCTTCTTGCCTTCGGCATCGGCAGCGCGAACGAGGTCGGCGTGGCGAACCTGATCGTCCGGATCGACCGTCAGCAGATAATTGTCGTAATGCAGCCGCAGATAGGTCTCGCGCTCTTCGGCAGGCCAGTCGGCCAGGCGCCCTGCGAGCGCGGCGCGCTGGCTGTCGGCGCGGCTCTTGCGGCTGGTCTCGGAAAAGCCGCCGGTCAGGGCGAGTTCGGCCTCGGCATAGAGCGTGCGCAGGAGCTGGCCCTTCCAGCCGTTCCAGACGCCCGGACCGACCCCGCGAATGTCGCAAACGGTCAGGATGAGCAGCAGCTTGAGCCGCTTGACCGTCTGGACGCGGGCGACGAAGTCCTCGATCGTCTTGCGGTCGGACAGATCGCGCGCCTGCGCCGTCATGCTCATCAGCAGATGGTCCTCGATCAGCCAGGCGATGGTCGCGGTCTCCTCGGGCGAAAAGCCCAGCCGCGGGCAAAGCCTGCGCGCGACCTCGGCGCCGGCGATCGAGTGGTCCTGGGGTCGCCCCTTGGCGATATCGTGCAGGAACAGGGCGACATAGAGGATCGCCCTGTCGCTCCCAAGGCCCGGCATCAGCGTCGCCGTCAGCGGATGTTCCTCCTTCAGCCTGCCCTTTTCGATGTCGGCGAGCACGCCGATCGTCCGGATCAGATGCTCGTCGACCGTGTAGTGATGGTACATGTTGAACTGCATCATCGCCACGATGCGGCCGAAATCGGGCACGAAGCGGCCGAGCACCCCCGCCTCGTTCATGCGGCGCAGATTGAGTTCGGGATCGTTGCGCGAGGTCAGGATCCTGACGAACAGCGCGTTGGCGTTGACGTCGGTGCGCAGCGTCCTGTCGATCAGCCTGAGCGAGCGGCGCACCAGCTTGAGCGCCTCGGGATGGTATTCGAGCCCGTAGCGGTCCGCGAGATGGAACATGCGGATCAGATTGACCGGATCGCGCGCGAAGACATGCTCATCGGCGACGTTGATGCGCTGGCGGTCGATCACGAAGTCCTTGATGCCCCGGATCGTCGTCGCCCGGCGCGCGAAGGGCAGCGCCTGGATCAGGCCCGACAGGGCCGGCGCGTTCTTGATTTCCTTTTCCTCCAGCGCGGCGCAGAAGATCCGCGTCAGGTCGCCGACATCCTTTGCGATCAGGAAATAGTGCTTCATGAAGCGCTCGACGTCCTCAAGGCCGGGATGGGACTGGTAGCCGAGCCGTTCGGCGAGGTCGCGCTGGACGTCGAAGGAAAGCCGCTCCTCGGCCTTGCCGGTCAGGAAATGCAGGTGGCACCGCACCGCCCACAAAAAGTCCTCGCACTTGACGAACAGGGCATGGTCCCGGCGCGTGAAGACACCCATCCTGACCAGTTCGGCGCGCCGACGGACCCGGTAGACATATTTGGCGATCCAGAACAGCGTTTGCAGATCCCTGAGGCCGCCCTTGCCGTCCTTGACGTTCGGTTCGACCACGAAACGCGCCTCGCCCATGCGCTTGTGGCGCGCGTCGCGCTCGGCCAGCTTGGCCTGGATGAACTGGGCGGCCGTCCTTGAGACGACGTCCCTGTCGAAGCGTTCCATCAGCTCGTCGAACAGGGCCCGGTTGCCGGTCAGGAAGCGCGCTTCGAGGATGGTCGTCGAAATGGTGATGTCGGCCTTTGACAGCCTGACGCAATCGTCGATCCTGCGCGTGGCGTGACCGACCTTCAGCCCCATGTCCCACAGCATGTAGAGCATGTATTCGGCCAGCTGCTCGCCGAGCGGGGTCTGCTTGTAGGGCAGGATGAACAGAAGGTCGATGTCCGAGCCCGGCGCCAGCGTGCCCCGCCCGTAGCCGCCGACGGCGGCCAGCGCGATGCGTTCGCCCTGCGACAGGTTGGAGACCTGGAACACATGGGTCAGCGCGAAGTCGTAGATCGCCCCGACGATGGCGTCCTGAAGGTCGGAAAGGCGCCGGGCGCAGCCATGGCCCTTGCCGTCGGCGAAGAGCCGGCGCTCGGCCTCGGCGCGACCCTGGCGCAGCACGTCCTTGAGATGCGCCAGCGCCGCGGCCCGCACGTCCGTGCTCGCGCCGTCGCCGCCGGCCGCAAGGCCGGCCAGCGCCGCGCTTATCGTTCCGGCATCGGCCATGCGGCCTTTTTGGGCGGCAGCCTTGTCCAAGATCAGTCCTCGTTGGCGGCCAGCGTCTTGAGCGCGTAAAGCGCCTCCAGCGCGGCGCGCGGCGTCATTTCGTCGGGCGACAGTTCCCCGAGCGCCGCCTCGATAGCCGATCGCGCCGCCTTTGGCACGGCTTGTTTTCGTGCCGGAGTGGCCGAGAACAGCGGCAGATCGTCGATCAGGGAGGCCGCGCCCCTGTCGCGGTTCTGGGCCTCGATCTGGTCGAGCACGGCCCGCGCGCGGCCGACCACGGCCTCGGGCAAGCCGGCGAGCCGCGCCACCTGGACGCCGTAGGAGCGGTCGGCCGCGCCATGGCCCACCTCGTGCAGGAACACCACCTCGCCCTCCCATTCCTTGACGCGCATGGTGACGTTGGCGAGCCGGCCCAGCTTTTCGCGCAACGCGGTCAGTTCGTGAAAATGGGTGGCGAACAGCGTCCGGCAGCGATTGTGCTCATGCAGATATTCGATCGTCGCCCAGGCGATCGAGAGCCCGTCGAAGGTCGCCGTGCCGCGGCCGATCTCGTCGAGGATCACGAGCGCATTGGCGCCGGCCTGGTTGAGGATGGCGGCGGTCTCGACCATCTCGACCATGAAGGTCGAGCGTCCGCGCGCCAGGTCGTCAGACGCGCCGACGCGGCAGAACAGACGGTCGACGACGCCGATATGCGCCTGCCCTGCCGGCACGAAGGCGCCCATCTGCGCGAGGATCGCGATCAGCGCGTTCTGGCGCAGAAAGGTCGATTTGCCGCCCATGTTCGGCCCGGTCAGGAGCCACAGCGCGCCGTGGGCGGCGTCCCTTGCCGGCGAAAGGTCGCAATCATTGGCCACGAACGGGTCGGCGGCCTGCCGCCTGAGCGCCTGCTCGACCACCGGATGGCGGCCGCCGACGATGCGGAAGGCACGGCCGTCATCGACGGTCGGACGGCAATAGCCCTGCGCGGCGGCAAGGCCGGCGAGCGCCGCCGACACGTCCAGCACGGCGAGCGCATGGGCCGCCTCGCGGATCGGATCGGCATGGGCGACGCACAGCGCCCGCAGCTCCTCGAACAGGGCAAGCTCGATGTCGAGCGCGCGGCCGGCGGCGTTGGCGATCCGGCTTTCGAGGTCGGCCAGTTCGGTCGTCGTGAAGCGCATGGCGTTCGCCATGGTCTGGCGATGGATGAAGCATGCCCTGGCTTCGTCGGTGCCGGTCAGCGCCCCGGCATTGGGCGCGGTCACCTCGATGAAATAGCCCAGCACATTGTTGTGCTTGATCTTCAGCGACTTGACGCCGGTCCGGGCGGCATAGTCGGCCTGGAGCGAGGCGATGACGCGCCGCGATTCGTCGCGCAGCGCCCGCATTTCGTCCAGTTCGCGGTGATGGCCGGCGCATATGAAGCCGCCGTCGCGCGCCATCAGCGGCGCCTCGTCGGCCAGCGCGGCGTCGAGCGCTGCGCCCGCGTCGGCGGGAAGGCCGGCAAGCGCGCTTCGTGCACCGGTCAGTTCGACGGGCAGGTCCAGGGCCGCGACACGGTCCCGCACGCGCATGGTGACGCCCATGCCCTCGCGCAGGGCCAGCAGGTCGCGCGGCCCGCCCCGGTTGAGCGACAGGCGCGACAGGGCGCGGGCCATGTCGGGCAGCGCCCGCAGTTCCTGGCGCAACCGGTCGGCAAGGCGGTCTTCGGCGACGAACAGGGCGACCGAGTCCAGCCGCGCCCCGATCGCGGCGGGGTCGGTCAGCGGCGCGCGCAGCCGGGCGGCGAGCAGCCGCGCGCCCGGCCCGGTCACGGTGCGGTCGATGGCCCTGAGCAGGCTGCCCTCGCGCTGGCCGGACAGGGTGCGCTCCAGTTCGAGATTGGCGCGCGTCGCCGGATCGATGAAGAGCGTATCGGCTGACGATTCGCGCTGCGGGCGCTGAAGCGAGGGCCGTTCGGAGACCTGCGTCTTCTCCACATAGGAAAGCGCCCCGGCCGCCGCGGCCAGTTCGGCGCGGGAATATGTGCCGAAACCGTCGAGCGTGGAAACGCCGAAATAGCGGGTCAGCCTCTCCGGCGCGGTGGCGCTGTCGAACAGGGGGCTCGGATGCGGGCTGACCGCGCGGCCGAACTGATCGAACACCGGGCGCAGGTCCGGATCGTGAAACAGCGGCTCGGGCACGATGATCTCGCGCGGGCCGATGCGCATAAGGTCCGGCATGAGGCGCGTGGGCGCCGTCTCGCCGAGCCGGAACTCGCCCGTCGAGATATCGATGAAGGCATAGGCCATCTGCCCGGAGGCGCGGATGCGGGCGAGCGCGAGCAGATAGGCGTTCTCGCCCGGCTCCAGCAGCTTGTCCTCGGTGATCGTGGCGGGCGTGACGAGCCTTGTCACGTCGCGCCGCACCACGGCCTTCGAGCCGCGCTTTTTGGCTTGGGCGGGGTCTTCGAGCTGCTCGCACACGGCGACGCGATGGCCGAGCGCGATCAGTTTTTGCAGATAGTCGTCGGCGGCGTGGACCGGCACGCCGCACATCGGAATGTCCCTGCCCTGATGCCGGCCGCGTCTGGTCAGCGTGATGCCGAGCGCGCGCGCGGCGGTCTCGGCGTCCTCGAAGAACAGCTCGTAGAAGTCGCCCATGCGGTAAAAGAGCAGATAGCCCCCATTGAGCGCCTTGATCTCCATATATTGCGCCATCATGGGCGTGACCGCGCCACCGGTCGCCTCCGGCGCGCCCGCTTGCTCCTCCGCCATGCCTTGCCTGTCAGCCGTTCGTTCGGTCATCGGTCCTTCGCCATTGCCGCCGCGCCTTGCTTATGCGCGTTTACCGGCATCGTCGACAGGGAATGGAACGGCTTTTCCCCGACAAGTCCGCCGGGACCGCATGCCGTGCCGGCGGCCGGTCAGGCCGCGAAACGGCCCGCATCCGCCCCGTAATGGGTCAGGTAGCGGGGGCTGATCCGCTCGACGGGCAGCACGACCAGAACGTCGACCGAGCCGAACGCATCGTCGATCACCGCCCCGTCCCCGAACCGGGCGCCCAGGCGCAGATAGCCCTTGATCAGCGGCGGCAGGGCGGCCATCGCCGCCTTCAGGTCGATCGCCTCGGCCGGCATCATGTCCATGGCGACCCGCACCTCGGCACGCGCTGCAACCGACCAGGCGCCCCGCGCGCGCCCATGATGGTGCAGGAAGGCGAGCGCCTCGGCATGGGCTGCCGGCGCGTTGCCGGCGAACGAGGCGCACCCGAACATCACGTCGATGCCGTTCCGCCGGCAATACGACCAGATGCCCTGCCAGAGCAGTTCGATGGTGCGCTTGGAACGATAGTCGGGCAGCACGCACGACCGGCCAAGCTCAAGGAACGTCCGGCCCGGATGGCGCGCGACCAGCGCGTCGATCCGGTAGCCCGTATCCGAATAAAAGCGGTTCTGTGCGCCCAGCCGGCGCTGCGGAAGCAGGCGGTAGGTGCCGACGATCCGGCCGGCCTCGCCATCGTCGATGCGGGTGTCCAGAACGACCAGATGGTCGCAGATCGCATCGTGCGCATCCTCATCGAGGCCGCCGGCGCCGATCCGCGCGCCGAATTCCTCGGTGAAGACGCGGTAGCGCAGGCGCTGCGCGGCGTGGATTTCCTCCTCGCTGCGCACAAGGCGGGTTTGCAGCGGCCCGATCTCGCCCAGAAGGCCCTCGGGCGCCGGTGCGTCGCGCCGGACGGCCCGATCTCCGCCAAAACCTGCCAAGGTCATCGCAAATGCCTCGAATCGCTCGCTCGATGCGCGATTATGGCCGCGCTGTGACGCACATATGACAGAAAACCGGCGCGCACGCGACCGGTCGCGGCGTGGCCCGATGTCCCCTCAGGCCGCCGCCTCGCCCCCGCTTCCCAGGAACCGGTCCAGATGCTCGACGGTCAGCGGTTTGTGGACCACGGCCTGCGCGCCGACGGCGATCATCGCCCGCGACAGTTCGGTGTCCTCGTCGGCGGTCAGCGCGACGATCGGCAGCCGCGCGTCGCCGCCATGGGCGTCCTCATGGGTGCGGAAAAGGCGGATCGCCTCGGCGCCGTCGAGCACGGGCATATGCACGTCCATCAGCACCAGGTCGTAGCGCGCGTCGGGCGCGGTCATCTTCTCGAAAGCGGCCCGTCCGTCCTCGACGACGCTCACCCGGTGGCCCGCGCGCTCGATGATCTTGGCGGCGAGCAGCGCATTGACCGGATTGTCCTCGGCCAGCAGCACATGGCCGGCGGGCCGCGCGCCCGGCGGCGTGCGCGGCCCGGGCGCCGCGCGCCCGTCGGCCACCTCGCCGTCGACGGCGCGCTTGAGGACGCGCAACAGGCTCGTCCCGCGCACCGGGCGGGTGAGGAAGGCGTGGCCGGCCGCCTTGAACTGCGCGCCCAGCGTGCCGCGCTCCTGCGGCTCGATCAGGATGACGGCGCGGCCGCCGGCGCCGGCGATCCGATCGGCCAGCCCGAGCGCGCCTGCGAGATCCCGTTCAAGCCGGCTGTCGACGAGAACGGTCGTGTCCGGCGCGTCCCTCGCCTGCGCCACGGCCGCCGCCCCATCGCTCGCTGCGGCCTGCGTTCCGCCATGCGCTTCGATCTGCGCGGCCAGCATGCCCGCCTCCGATCCGGGCTTCACGTAAAGGCAGAAATTATGGCCGGTCAGCGCATGGGGCTCGGGGTCGGTGCCGAGCGCGGGATCGATGCCGGCGGGCAGGCGGATGTCGAAGCGGGTGCCGCCATCGGGACCGGCTGTGCAGGCGATCGCACCGTCCAGCCGGTCGAGCAGCCGCTTGACGATGGCAAGGCCCAGGCCCGCGCCCTCGTGCCGGCGCGCCAGGCTCATGTCGACCTGCTCGAACGGCTCGAAGATCATCGCCCGCTTGTCCGCCGGAATGCCCGGACCGGTGTCGGTCACCGTGACCGTCAGGTCGTGCGCGCGGCCGCCGTCGGCCGACGGCGCGTGGCCGACCTCGATCCGGATGCCGCCCTGGGCGGTGAACTTGATCGCGTTGGAGACGATGTTGAACAGCACCTGCCGCAGGCCCTTGGCGTCGGCGCGCAAGGTCTGCGGAACGCCCGGCGCGATCCGGTAGCTCAGATCGAGACCCTTTTCGTGGGCGCGGCCGGCGAGCAGCTCGATCACGCCGCTGGTCAGCGCGCGCGGATCCGTCGGCGCGTAGGCCGGAGCGCTGGTGTCGGCACCGCTGCGGCCGAATTCCAGAAGATCGTCGACCAACAGCATCAACGCTTCCGACGAGGCGGTGATCGCCTCGACATAGTTGCGCTGCTCCGCCGTCAAGGGCGTGTCGGCCAGGAGCTTGCCCATGCCGACAATGCCGTTGAGCGGGGTCCTGATCTCGTGGCTGACGATCGCAAGGAACTGCGATTTGGCCGCCTTGTCGTCACCCATAGCGAACCGCCTCCGCCAAGTGGCACCCAATTGGAATGCCGCAAGGGTACGCGCGCACGGTTAGCAAGTGGTTGCGGCCGCCGTTAAGGCGCGCACGGGTGAGGCGTCACCCTGCGCGACAGGCTTGTTTGCCTGGCGGCGCGCCCCTACTTGACGGCCGTGATGTTCCAGGCGCCATCGACGATTTCGAGCACGCGATAGGTGCCCGCCGATTCGCCGACATCGGTCAACTCGACATTGGTCGCGCCCTGATAGTCGATATCGGTCCCTGCGGCGACCAGTTCGAGCGCCCTGCCCAGTTCGCCGGGACCGATCGGTTCGCCCGGCGCGTTGGCCAGTTCCATGATGTTGCCGGCGATGGCGTCGCGTTCGGCGCTGCCCGCCTTCTGCATGGCCAGGATCATCAGCGCCGCCGCATCGTAGCTTTCGCCGCGATAGGGGCCGGTGCCGGTGATGCCGGCCTCGGTCGCCATCGCCTCGAACGTATCGGCATTTTCGCCCTGCGCGCCGGGCGTGGTGCCAACGACGGTGGCATCCTCCAGCCCGGCGACGTTCAGAAGCGAATCGCCGATCATCCCGTCGCCGACATAGAAGACGTCGAACGCGCCGGTGTCGAGCGCACCCTGCATGATGTCCGGCCCGCCCTGGTCGACATAGCCCAGAACGACCATGGCCTCGCCGCCGGCCGAGGCCAGCGCCGCCACTTCGGCGGAATAGTCGCCCTTGCTCAACTCGTGGCTCTGGTTGATGGTGATCTCGCCGCCAAGACCGGTGAAATTGGCGGCGAACGAGTCCGAAAAGCCCTTGCCGTAATCGTTGTTGGCATAGGTGACCGCGACCGAGCCGACGTCGGCCGCATCGAGGATTTCGGCCAGGATCGCGCCCTGGCGCGCATCGGAGGGCGCGGTGCGGAAGAAAAGGCCGTTGTCCTCGATGGTGGTCAGCGCCGGCGAGGTCGCCGACGGCGAGATCATCACCACGCCGTTGGGCACGGCGACATTGTTCAGAACGGCCGTCGTCACGCCCGAGCAATCCGCGCCCATGATCGAGACCACGCCGTCCGACGTGATCAGCCGCTCGGCGGCCGCGGTCGCGGCTGCGGCGTCCACGCAGGTGGAATCGGCGCGCACCGGGACGACCGTCCGGCCGCCCAGGAACCGGCCGGACTCGTTGACCTCTGCGATGGCCAGTTCGGCGCCGGCGGCCATGTCGGGCGTCAGCGATTCGATCGGGCCGGTGAAGCCCAAAATGATGCCCATCTTCACGTCTTCGGCCTGCGCGGCCGCTGTCAATGCCAGAACGCTGGCTGCGGCGAGAAGCGTCTTTTTCATGATTGCAAGAACTCCCTTTTGAACGCGCCGGCCCGGGCGGAGCGACGGTTTCGGCGACCCCGGGCGTCCATGGCCGGAGTTAATCGCAACGGTGCGCCCAAGACAAGAAAAAGCGTTGATGCATGGTGAACAGTGCTGCCTGCGCCGCCACCTATCGCCCGTTGAACGTAAAGTCCGGCAGGGACTGGAAGGCGTTCCGCAGCGCCTGGCTCCAGCCCTCGGAAATGTCGGCGAAATAGGCGTCGCCCTGCTCGATCCGGCCCTGCGCGCCCAGTTCGAAACTGTCCCGCACATAGATCTGATAGTCGAGCGGCGGGCCGACCGAAAGGTTCGCCTTGATGGTCGAATCGAACGAGACCAGCAAGAGCTTGATCGCGTCCTCGAAGCGCATCTTCGGGTCGTAGGCCCGCACCAGGATCGGCTTGCCGTATTTGGTCTCGCCGATCTGGAAGAAAGGGGTGTCGCCACTCGCCTCGACGAAATTGCCCTCCGGATAGATCAGGAACAGGCGCGGCTCGGACCCCTTGATCTGGCCGCCGACGATGATCGTCGCATTGAACGCCGAATCCGCCTTCTGGCCGTTCGTGCCGTGGTTCTGCACCACCTCGCGCAGCGTCTCGCCGACCATGCGCGCGACCTGGAACATGGACGGTGCCTCAAGGATCGTCGAATGGCGTTCGCCGGGCGCCTTGGAGCGTTCGTCGAGCAGGCTGACGACGGCCTGCGTCGTCGCCAGGTTGCCGGCGGTCATCATGACGATCGCCCGTTCAGCGCGCTTTTGCCAGGTGAACATCTTCCTGAACACCGAGATGTTGTCGACGCCGGCATTGGTGCGCGTGTCGGACATGAAGACCAGGCCCCTGTCCAGGCTCAGGCCGACGCAATAGGTCATGGGCGGGTCCCCGAATGGCGATTGGCTCTGGTTATTGCTGTACCTGCAACGTGACAACCATGTTCTCGCCGCCCGCCCCCAGCACGAGCCCCGAGACGGGGGCGGCCTCGCGATAGTCGAGGCCGGTGGCGACGCGCACATAGCGCTCGTCGGGCGAGATCGCGTTGGAAACGTCGAAACCGACCCAGCCCAGTCCGCCGATATGCGCCTCGGCCCAGGCATGGGTCGCGTCCTGGTCGGTGCGGTCGTTCATCATCAGATAGCCGGAGACATAGCGCGCCGGATAGCCGAGCATGCGCGCCAGCGCGATGAAGATATGGGCGTGGTCCTGACAGACGCCATGGCCGGCCTCAAGCGCCTCCTCGGCGGTCGTGTCCGTGTCCGTCCTGCCAGGATCGTAGCGCACCTGCGCCTCGATGGCCTTCATCAGGCCGTGCAGGTTGGGCACGTCGTCGCTCTCGCCGGCCCGTGCATGCGCGCGCGCCAGCCTGCGCAGCGCGGCGCCGGGCCGGGTCAGGTCGGTCGCCGTGCGCGTGAAGTACCATAGCGGCGCGAAACCGCCCTGCGGCCCGACGATGCCGGTGCCGTTGGCCTGTTCCACCTCGCCATGGGAACGGATGGTGATTTCGGTCGCCTCGGGCTCGAAGGCGATCAGTTCGACATGGTTGTTGTGCTGATCGTCATAGGAGAGCTGCTTGGTGCCGCCGGTCACCGCGGTTTCCCAGTTGAGGACCTTTTGGCCGGCGCGCGACTTGGGCGTCAGCCGCACCTGTTGCAGGGCGTGATGGACCGGGCGGTCGTAATGGTAGCGCGTCGTATGGGATATGCTCAGCCGCATGCGTCACTCATAGAAACGATAGTCCTGCTCGATCTGGACGCCGAGCGCCTGATTGTCCGCGATGAAGCCGATGAGAAACTCATGCAGCCCCTGGT
>NZ_CFIFWG010000019.1:0-19483 GCF_984466335.1 Roseitalea sp.
GCCTGTCGGATCGGGTGATGGTGATGTATGGCGGACGCATCGTCGAGCAGGCGCACCGTCTCGCGGGACGAGGCGCCGTCCTTCTCGAACAGCAGCGACAGGACCAGCCGCGCCGAGGACGCGCCGATGGCGCTGGCCAGCACCTGCTCGGCATAGCGCACGACGGAGATGTCGGTCGTGTCCGCGCCCACCAGCTTGCGGCCCTCGCGCAGCTCGAACGCCTCGAAGGCGCGCTCCATGCGCGCGGTGCCGACATAGCGGGCGATGGCCGCCTTCAATTCGTCGATGGTGGTGGTGGTGCGAAAGCGCTTCAGCCCGATCGTCTGCTGGGTTTCGCGCGGCACGAAGGTGACCGCCTGGATGCGTTCGAGCGGGGTGGGCATGCGCGACAGCGAGCCGGCGACCAGAAGCGCGACATTGACCGTCAGCGACCAGAACACGCCATGGACGAGCGGGTCGAACTGCACGCCGAAGAGCTGGTTCGGCCGCAGCATGGCGATGCCGAACAGACCCTCCCGGACGATCGGCGCATCGGCGCCGGCAAGGTTGGGCAGCAGGAGCGTATAGGCCCAGACCAGAAAGCCGGCGGCCATGCCCAGGAACGCGCCGCGCGCATTGGCCCCGCGCCATACCAGGCCGATCAGGAAGGCCGGGGCGAACTGGGCGATCGCGGCAAAGGACAAAAGGCCGATCGAGGCGAGCCGCACGCTCTGGTCGGCCTGCCGGTAATAGGCAAAGGCCGCCAGGATGATCAGCGCCATGGCAAGGCGGCGGATGTTCAGGATGATCTGCGACCAGTCGCCGGCGGCGGTGCGCGCCGCCGCGCCCCTGCGCCACAACAGCGCCGGCAGCACCAGATCGTTGGACACCATGATCGCCAGCGCCACCGAGGCGACGATGACCATGGCCGTGGCCGCCGACAGCCCGCCGATGAAGGTGATCAGCGCCAGCCATTGCTGGTCGGCGGCCAGCGGCAGGGCGAGCAGATACATGTCGGCCGGAACGTCCGGGCCCAGATGGATCATGCCGGCGAGCGCGATCGGCACGACCAGAAGATTGATCGCCACAAGATAGAGCGGGAAAAGCCAGGCGGCGCGGCGCAGTTCGACGTCGGCGCGGTGCTCGACCACCGTCACATGAAACTGGCGCGGCAGCATCAGGATCGCGCAGGCGCTCAAAAGCGTCATGACGAGCCAGGTCTCGCCGGCGGCGCCCTCGGCCAGCGAGCGGGCAACGGGCGGCACGGTGCGAAACGCTTCGGCGATGGGCGCAACGCCGCCGAACAGGAAGAAGGTGATCGCGAGCCCGACGGCCAGGAAAACCAGGAGCTTGACCACCGATTCGACGGCGATGGCGGTGATCAGACCGTCCTGATGCTCGGTCGCGTCGGCGTGGCGCGTGCCGAACAGGACCGAAAAAGCGAGCAAGGAGAGCGCAACGACCAGCGCGACGTCGAGCGAAAGCGTCGCCGGATAACCGGACGAGCCGTCATAGTGGCTGACCATCAGCGTGACGGCGTTGGAGATCGCCTTGAGCTGCAATGCGATGTAGGGGACCGTGCCGATGACCGCGATGCAGGCGGCGAGCGCGGCCACATGCATCGACTTGCCGTAGCGCGCGCCCAGAAAATCGGCGATCGAGGTGATGCGCTCGGACTTGGACAGGTGGATCACGCGCCGGACCAGCGGATAGCCGGCCGTGAAGACCAGGATCGGCCCCAGATAGATGGCGAAGAACTCGAACCCGTCGCTCGCCGCAAGGCCGATCGAGCCGAAGAAGGTCCAGGAGGTGCAATAGACCGCCAGGCTCAAGGCGTAGACGAGGGGCCGCGGGCGGCCAGGCGGAACCATGCGCGCGCGCCGGTCGCCATAGGCGGCGACCGCGAACAAGACGGCCAGATAACCGAACGCGGACAGCGCGACCAGCCAGCCCTGCATGCACAACTCCCGATCCGCGCGCATTCAACCAGAGCCGGACGGGCTTGTCTAACCGCGCCGCCGCTTGCGCGCTCGCTTGCCGCGAATCGCCCGAGCCGGTAACCAGAACCCATGTCAAAACCCGTGCAGCCACCGGGCGACGGCGACGGCTCCGGTCGCGATATCGAGCCGGTCGACCTCAAGTCCGCGCTCGAAGAACGCTACCTCGCCTACGCGCTGTCGACCATCATGCACCGCGCGCTGCCGGATGCGCGCGACGGGATGAAGCCGGTGCACCGGCGCATCCTGTATGTGATGCGCCTGTTGCGCCTGAACCCGGACGCCGCCTACCGCAAGTGCGCCAAGATCGTCGGCGACGTGATGGGCAACTTCCATCCGCACGGCGACCAGGCGATCTACGAGGCGCTGGTGCGGCTGGCGCAGGACTTCTCGGTGCGCTACCGGCTGGTCGACGGCCAGGGCAATTTCGGCAATATCGACGGCGACAGCCCGGCCGCCTACCGCTACACCGAAGCGCGGATGACCGAGGTCGGCACGCTGCTTCTGGACGGCATCGGCGAGGATGCCGTCGATTTCCGGCCGAACTACAATGAGGAGGATTCCGAGCCGGTCGTCCTGCCCGGCGCGTTTCCCAACCTGCTCGCCAACGGCTCGTCGGGCATCGCGGTGGGCATGGCGACCAGCATCCCGCCGCACAATGCCGCCGAACTGTGCGAGGCGGCGCTGCACCTGATCGAGCATCCCGAGGCGAGGGTCGAAAAGCTGGTCGAGTTCGTGCCCGGACCCGACCTTCCGACGGGCGGCATCATCGTCGAGCCGCGCGAGGGCATCGTGCAGGCGTACAGGACCGGACGGGGCGGCTTTCGCGTGCGCGCGCGCTGGCACAGGGAGGAGACAGGGCGCGGCGGCTACCGGATCGTCGTCACCGAAATCCCCTATCAGGTGCAGAAGTCCAGGCTGATCGAGAAGATCGCCGAGCTTCTGCTCGCCCGCAAGGTGCCGCTGCTCGACGATGTGCGCGACGAGAGCGCCGAGGATGTGCGCATCGTGCTCGAACCGAAGTCGCGTTCGGTCGATCCCGACCTTTTGATGGAATCGCTGTTCAAGCTGACCGACCTCGAAAACCGCCAGCCGCTCAACATGAACGTGCTGTCGGGCGGCATCGTGCCCAAGGTGATGAATCTACGCGAGGTGCTGCGCGAATGGCTCGACCATCGCCGCGACGTGCTGGTGCGGCGGTCGGGGCACCGTCTGGCACATATCGAAAAGCGCCTCGAAGTGCTGTCGGGCTTCCTGATCGCCTATCTGAACATCGAGGAGGTGATCCGCATCGTCCGCTTCGAGGATGCGCCCAAGAGGGAACTGATGGCCGCGTTCGATCTGACCGAGGCGCAGGCCGAGGCGATCCTGAACCTGCGCCTGCGCGCGCTCAACAAGCTCGAAGAGGTCGAGATCCGCAAGGAATTCGACCGGCTTGCCCAGGAGAAGGACCAGATCGAGCGGCTGCTCGCGTCCAAGGAGGCGCAGTGGAAGATGATCGCCTGGGAAATCGGCAATGTGCGCGACGCGTTCGGCAAGGACACCGAACTGGGCAAGCGCCGCACGACGTTCGCCGAGGCCCGGCAGATCGACCTTGAAGCGGTGCAGCAGGCGATGATCGAAAAGGAGCCGGTCACCGTCGTCGTTTCCGAAAAGGGCTGGCTGCGGGCGATGAAGGGCCACCAGATCGAAAAATCGGCGCTGACCTTCAAGGAGGGCGACGCGCTGAAGACCGCGTTCCCCGCCCACACGACCGACAAGGTGCTGGTCTTCACCACCACCGGCAAGTTCTACACGATCGGCATCGACCGCCTGCCCGGTGGACGCGGCCATGGCGAACCGATCCGCCTGATGGTGGACATGGACAACGACGCCGACATCGTCACCGCCTTCGCGCACGCGCCGGGCCGCAAGCTGCTGGTCGCCTCGTCGGCCGGCAACGGCTTCGTGGTCGGCGAGAGCGATGTCGCCGCCAACACGCGCAAGGGCCGGCAGGTGATGAACGTCAAGATGCCGGACGAGGCGGCCCTGTGCCGTTTCATCGCGACCGACGGCGGGGCGGGGCCCGATCACGTCGCCGTCGTCGGCGAGAACCGGAAGCTGCTGATCTTTCCGCTCGACCAGATACCCGAGATGGCGCGCGGCAAGGGCGTGCGCCTGCAACGCTACAAGGATGGCGGCATCAGGGACGCCAAGGTGTTCGCCATGGCCGACGGGCTGAGCTGGCAGGATTCGTCGGGCCGCACCTTCACGCGCAGCGCCGACGAACTGGCCGAGTGGCTCGGCGTGCGGGCCGGCGCGGGCCGCATGGTGCCCAAGGGATTTCCGCGCTCGGGCACGTTCGGCTGAACGGCGGAGACATGCCCGATCAGGCGGGTGGCCGGTCGCCCCCCTCGTCGCCGCGCAGCATGTCGGCGCCGATCCTGGACAGGCGGATGACGGCCTGGGTGCGGCTGTCGACGTTCAGCTTCTGCAACACCGCCGAGACATGCGCCTTGATGGTCGCCTCTGAGACGCCCAGCTCATAGGCGATCTGCTTGTTCAGGAGCCCCTCGGCCAGCATGCCGAGCACGCGCGCCTGCTGCGGCGTCAGGGTGCGGATGCGCCCGATCAGATCCTCGACCTCGGGATCGTGCTCGCTGCCCAGGTCGATGCCTTCGGGGATCGCCACCCCGCCATCGAGCACGGCCTGCACGCTCGCGCGGATCGCCTCGGTGCCGGCCGACTTGGAGATGAAGCCCGCCGCCCCCAGATCGAGCGCGCGGCGCACGGTCGCCGGATCGTCGCTCGCCGAGACGACCGCCACCGGCACCGCCGGATAGGACGCGCGCACGGCGACCAGCGCCGAAAGACCGCTGGCGCCCGGCATGACCAGGTCGAGCAGCAGAAGGTCGAGATCGTGCTCGCGGTCGAGAACGGCGATCGCCTCGTTGAAATCGCCCGCCTCGATCATGGCGTTGCTCGCAGGCCCGCCATTGACGAAGCCGCTCAGCGCCGACTTTATGGCGTCCCGAAACAGCGGATGGTCATCCGCTATGCAGATTTTCGTCGTCATTGCCGCCCTCCCCGAACGCCTGCGGCGCAAGCGGGCCGGAAACCGGTCGGCCCGCGCAAAGACCGCATCGCCAATTAGACGGATTGACGGCGCCGGCGTCAAGTCGCCGAGGCGTGCGCGCCCATCAGCCGGCGGCGCAGCCTGGGCAGCCTGACGACGAACCAGACGACCGCCCACACATTGCCCAGGAAAGGCAAGGGGGCGATCCAGAGCACGGCGCGGATACCGCCGCCCTCGAAGCAGGCGATCACGATCGCGATCAGGAAAAAGCCGAGATAGAGGTCGGCCAGGGTCACGATCCCCCACGGATCGGCGGCGATCGCATCGAACGAGGCCCAGAAGTCGGCCACCAAGGAGGCCCACAGGATCAAGGCGGCGAACGCGGCGCCCAGAACCGCGACGATCATGCGCAACACCATCACACCTCACCTCCAGGCCGCACCGGGGCCACACGGTCCAAGATAGGCCGCGCGCCGGCTTTTCAATGGGCGCATACGGCAGCGGAACGAAGCGCGGCCATCAGGCCGAAAAGGCGGCAAATCAAAACCGCCTGGCGAAACGCTACCTTGCCGGCGACACCCGGCCGAGCGAGGGATGAAGCCGCAGGACGCGATTGAGCGTTTCGATCGTGGAGATGTCCGCCACGCCGTCGACGCGCTCGGGCCGGTGGCGGCGCTGGAACGCCTCGACCTGGATGCGCGTGCGGTCGCCATAGACGCCATCGGCCCTGGCATCGAACCCGTAAAGGCCGCGCATGGCCTGAAGGGCCGAGACCGGCCGGCCCACATCGCCCGGCGCAAAGAAACGGCCGCCACCGACCGGAACCGGCGCCACATGGACGGCAGCGCCGGCATCGGCCAGCCGCGACCAGGGAAAGCGCTCGCCAGGGTCCAGCTTGCGACCGGGTGCGACGTCCGAATGGGCGATCACACCGTGCGGAGCGATGCCGTGCCGCACCATGACCGCCCGCGTCAGCGCGATCAGCGCGGCGGTCTGCGCGTCCGGATAGTCGGGCAGGCCGAAGGCGTGGCCGCCATTGGCGATCTCGATGCCGACCGACGCCGAGTTGACGTCCGTGACGCCGTGCCAGAAGGAACGGCCGGCATGCCAGGCGCGCGCGGCCTCCGGCACCATCTGGACGATGCGTCCGTCCTCATGGACGATATAGTGGCTGGAAACGGCGCTTTCGGGCGCGCACAGCCAGTCCTCGGCGGCCTCGCCGGTCGCCATGCCGGTATAGTGCAGCACGATCAGGTGCGGGCCGGCCTCGATGCGCCGCGCGCCGAAATTGGGCGACGGGCGCACGATCGCCCTGTCGTGATCGGCTTGGAACGCCGCCGGCGGCGGACCGGCCGCGCTCATCACCGCCTCAACTCCGGCTCGACCTGATCCCAGGCGGCGTTGATCGTGGCGATGCGCGCGTGCGCGATGGCGTGGAACTCGGCGGGCACGCCGCGCGCGGCCATGGTGTCGGGATGGTTGTCGCGCACCAGATCATGGTAGCGGCGGCGCGCCTGGCGATGGTCCATACCGGGATGAAGGCCCAGAATGCGCCACGGATCGCCCTGTCCGACATCGACATGGCGGGCGCGCACGCGGTCGAACTCGGCGTCGCCGATGCCGAAGATCGCCGCAACGTCGGTCAGGAAGGCCAGCTCCTTGTCGTGCACGACCCCGTCGGTCTTGGCGATGTGGAACAGCCCGTCGAGAATGTCGCGCAGCATCGGGCAGTCGGGCCGGCCCGACCCGCAAAGGCCGGCAAGCTGCGCCGCATAGCTGCGGTAGCCGGCGACATCGCGCTTGGCGAGATTGTACAGAACGGCGACCCGTTCCACCTCCTCGTCCGGTATCTCGAAGATCTCGCGAAAGGCATCGACCTCCGCCATCGTCACCACGCCGTCGGCCTTGGCCATCTTGGCCGAAAGGGCGATCATGGCCACCGAGAAGGCCACGCGCGCGCGCGTTTCCGGATCGCCGGCGAAGACGGTGCGCACCTGTTCGACCAGGCCGCCGAGCGCATGGCCCGCCGTCCCGGCGACGAAGTCGGAGAGTCGCACCCAGATCGACATGCCGCCTGATAGTCCACGGCCGGGCAAATTGTAAGGCCGCCGGCGCAGGGCGTCGCCCGCCATCGGCCGCGCCGAAACGCGGTTGCCGGTCGGTTCGAATTCGGCCATGACGGACCCGCATAGGACAGCGGGGACCGAATGGCTGGGCAGTGGGATTTCTGGATCGACCGGGGCGGCACCTTTACCGACGTGATCGGCCGCGCGCCGGACGGCGCCCTGCATGCGCGCAAGCTTCTGTCCGAGGCCCCCGACGCCTATGGCGATGCGGCCGTCCAGGGCATTCGCGACCTTTTGGACCTTCCTTCGGGCGGCGAAATTCCGCCCGGCCGGGTCGGCACCGTGCGCATGGGCACGACCGTCGCCACCAACGCGCTGCTCGAACGCAAGGGCGACCGGACGCTGCTCCTGGTCACCGGGGGTTTCGGCGACGCGCTGCGGATCGCCTATCAGGCGCGGCCGGACATCTTCGCCAAGCGGATCGTCCTGCCCGCGCAGCTTCACGAGCGCGTCGTCGAGGTGCCCGAACGGGTGCGCGCGGACGGAACGGTCGAAACCGCGCTCGATCCCGAAACAGTGCGGCCGGCGCTGGAAGCGGCCAGGGCCGCGGGGATCGATGCCGTCGCCATCGCCTTCATGCATGGCTGGGCCTTTCCCGCGCACGAGCGGTCGGCGGCAAGGCTCGCCCGCGCGATGGGGTTCGGCCAGGTCTCGGTCAGCCATGAGGTCTCGCCGCTGGCCAAGCTTGTCGGGCGCGGCGACACGACGGTGGTCGATGCCTACCTGTCGCCGATCCTGCGCCGCTATGTGGACCGGGTGGCGGGCGCGTTGGGGATTGGTGCCCCGGCTCCACTCTCATCCCCCACCCGGCTGCAATTCATGATGTCCTCGGGCGGGCTGACGGCGGCGGAACAGTTCCGGGGCAAGGACGCGATCCTGTCCGGTCCCGCCGGAGGCGTGGTCGGCATGGTCGAGACCGCGCGCGCGGAAGGTTTTTCCAAGGTGATCGGCTTCGACATGGGCGGCACCTCGACCGATGTGGCCCATTTCGCCGGCGACTATGAGCGCGCCTTCGACACGGAAGTGGCCGGCGTGCGCATCCGCGCGCCGATGATGGACATCCACACGGTGGCGGCCGGCGGCGGCTCGATCCTCAGATATGAGGACGGGCGCTTCCAGGCCGGCCCGCAGAGCGCCGGCGCCGATCCGGGGCCCGCCTGCTACCGGCGCGGCGGGCCGCTCACCGTCACCGACGCCAATGTGATGGTCGGCAAGCTCGACCCGGCGCATTTCCCGGCGATCTTCGGGCCGGCGCGGAACGAAACGCTCGACGCGGATATCGTGCGGGAGAAATTCATGGCCCTGGCGGAGGAGATCGGCGATGGACGCGCGCCCGAACGGGTGGCCGAGGGCTTCCTGACGATCGCGGTCGAGAACATGGCCAACGCGATCAAGACAATCTCGGTCCAGCGCGGCTATGACGTGACCGAATATGCGCTGAACTGTTTCGGCGGCGCCGGCGGCCAGCACGCGTGCCTCGTCGCGGACGCGCTGGGCATGGAGGCGGTGCTGATCCACCCGTTGTCGGGTCTTCTGTCGGCCTACGGCATCGGCCTGTCGAAGACATTCGCCTCGCGCCAGCACGCCTTTGTCAAACCGCTTGAAGATGCAACGAAGCCGGAAATCAGGAGTCTTCTGAATCGGTTGGGCGCGGCGGTTGAAGAAGAACTCGAATCGCAAGGCGTCGAGGCGGACGCGATCGCCACGCGCGCGACGCTGCACATCCGCTATGACGGCACCGACACCACGCTCGAAGTGCCCTATGAGGGCGAGGACATCGCGGCGGCGCGCGCGGCCTTCGAGGCCGCGCACAGGGCGCAGTTCGGCTTCATTTCGCCGGGGCGTGCCATGGTGGTGGAGGCGGTCGGGCTCGCCGGCGAGGATTGCACCGACAATGCCCCCGCGCCCGCCCCCCACGATGCGCCCGACCATCGGCCGGAACCGGCCCATGCCGGCCGCATGTTCACCGGCGGCGCGTGGCGCGATGTCGGCGTTCATCGGCGCGGCGAGGGCGCCGTCGGGCCGGGCGCGCGGATCGCCGGACCGGCCGTCATCGTCGAGGCCAACCAGACGATCGTCGTCGAACCGGGCTGGGAGGCCGAGGTCACGCAACGCGACACGGTGGTGATGCGACGCATCGAGGCGCGGGCGGCCGCCGCCCCGATCGGCACCGACGCCGACCCGGTGATGCTGGAGGTGTTCAACAACCTCTTCATGTCGATCGCCGAGCAGATGGGCGTCACGCTCGCCAACACCGCCTCGTCGGTGAACATCAAGGAACGGCTCGATTTCTCCTGCGCGGTGTTCGACGCCTCCGGCGCGCTGGTCGCCAACGCGCCGCACATGCCGGTGCATCTGGGCTCGATGGACCGGTCGGTCGAATCGATCATCCGCCAGAATCCGGAGATGAAACCGGGCGACGTGTTCGCGCTGAACGCGCCCTATAATGGCGGCACGCACCTGCCCGACATCACGGTGGTGACGCCTGTGTTCGGGGAGGCGGGCGACGATTTCGGCGGTGAAGTCCCCCTCTCCCCCACAAAGGGAGAGAGGGAGAGCCCTGCATCGCCCCCCATCCTCTTCTTCGTCGCCTCGCGCGGCCACCATGCCGATGTGGGCGGCATGGCACCGGGATCGGCGACGCCGCGCGCCACCCATGTGGACGAGGAAGGCGTCTTGATCGACAATTTCAAGCTGGTCGACCGGGGCGCGCTGCGCGAGGACGCGTTCCTCACCCTGATGACCGACCATCCCTGGCCGGCGCGCAACGCCAGGCAGAATCTGGCCGACATCGTCGCGCAGGTGGCGGCCAACGAGAAGGGCGTTGCCGAACTGCGCAGGATGGTCGCCCATTTCACCCTGCCCGTCGTCCAAGCCTACATGAACCATGTCCAGGACAATGCCGAGGAAAGCGTAAGGCGCGTCATCGACCGGCTTTCGGACTGCGAGGCCGCCTATCCGACCGACACCGGCCAGCAAATCAAGGTCAGGATCAGCGTCGACCGGCAAAAGCGCGCAGCGACCGTCGATTTCACCGGCACCTCGCCGATGCAAGAGAACAATTACAACGCGCCCGAACCGGTGGCGCGGGCGGCCGTGCTTTATGTCTTCCGGCTGATGGTGGAAGGGCCGATCCCGATGAATGCGGGCTGCCTGAAGCCGATCGACATCGTCATCCCGGACGGCTCGATGCTCAAGCCGGTCTATCCGGCCGCCGTCGTCGCCGGCAACACCGAGACGAGCCAGCACGTCACCAACTGCCTGTTGCAGGCGCTCGGCGCGCTGGCCAACGCGCAAGGGACGATGAACAATCTGACCTACGGCAATGCGCGCCACCAGAATTACGAGACGATCTGCTCGGGCGCGCCGGCCGGGGTGATGAATGACGGGCAGGCGTTCGCCGGCGCGTCCGGCGTGCACACGCATATGACCAACACGCGCATGACCGACCCCGAAGTGCTGGAGATGCGCTATCCGATCGTGGTCGAGGGGTTCTCGATACGATCAGGCTCGGGCGGCGGCGGCAAGCACGCCGGCGGCGACGGCACGCGGCGCGTGCTGCGGTTCCTCGAAGACATGGAATGCGCGATCGTCTCCTCGCACCGCACGGTTCCGCCAAAGGGGCTGGGCGGCGGCGGCGACGGCGCGTTGGGCAAGACCGAGATCCGGCGCCTGGACGGCACGCTCGACGAGCTCAAACATGCCGACCAGACCTCGGTGAAGGCGGGCGAGGCGGTGATCGTCACCACGCCGACACCGGGCGGCTATGGGGCGCGCTGAGTTTCCTGCCCTCGGGCACCGCGGCGCCTGACGACCGTCACGTCACGGCTCCAGCGCCGCGATCACGGCCTCGATCAGGCGCGCCACCTTGTAGCGCTCGCGCGTCGGCGTCAGGCCGAGCCGGACCACGACCAGCCGCCGGGACGGGACGACCGAGACCGACTGGCCGTCATGGCCGTTCATGTAGAAGCCGCCCTCGGGCAGTTCGGGATTGTCGCCGCCCATCCATGCATTGGCGGGGCGCAGCCAGACATGGCCGTTGCCGTAGGCACCGCCCGAGGCGGGGTGCGGCGTCACCATCCAGTCGACGAAACCGACCGGCAGCAGCGGCAGGCCGTCCCAGACGCCCCGTTGCAGCATGAACTGGCCGAAGCGCGCCCAGTCGCGGGCGGTCGCATACATGTAGGAAGAGCCGACGAAAGTGCCCGCCGCGTCCATCTCCATGACCGCGCTCGTCATGCCGAGCGGACCGAACAGGGCGGCGCGCGGAAAGGCGGCGGCCCCGGCCGGATCGTCGAAGGCACCCTGCCACAGGCGTGACAGGAGCACGCTCGTGCCGGACGAATATTCGAAGACGTCGCCGGTCCTTTGGAGGGATTCACCGTCGCGCGGCTTGCCGGCGGCAAAGCCGGCCATGTCGGTCTCAAGATACAGCATGCGGGTGACGTCGGAGACCGAGCCGTAGCTTTCGTTCCATTCAAGGTCGGCCGCCATGCCCATCATCGAGCGCGCGGTGACGGCGGCCCGGCCATCGCCGTCCCAGCCCTTAAAATCGGCCGGCCGGTCGAGGTCGAGCCGCCCCTCACGCACCGCCAGGCCGACCAGCGCGGCGGTCACGGTCTTGGTGACCGACCAGCCGAGCAGCGGCGTTTCCGGCCCGAACCCGTCCGCATAGCGCTCGCCGACGATCGCGCCGTCCCTGACGATGACGACCGCCCGCATGCCTGGCCCGACGAGCGCGGGATCGTCGAGCACGGCGTCGAGCGCCTCGTTAAGGGGCGGCTCCACGCGGCCGCCCTCGGGCCAGGGCGCGTCCGCCGGCGGCGCGGCGACAGGAGGCGGCGCGGCGACCTCGGCCAGCCGCCCGGGGCCGCCGGCGGGCACCGACGAACAGCCCCGCCCCGGCCGGCGCACGGCCAGCCCGCCGCCGATCACGCCGAACAGGCCGGCGCGGACGGTGCCGGCCTCGGCGTCGACATCGACGCGCATCAGCCTGAGCAAGGGGTGCCCCGGCGCCTGCACGTCGACGGCCAGAACCTCTTCCGCATCGCGGCCGGCGACAAACAGGTTCGAGCAGACGATCTTGGCCGCGTAATTGGCGCCGACGCGAATGAGATCGGGCGGGGCGACGATCAGGGAGCCGAGGCCCGCAACGACGATGGCGGCGACGGCAAGCCCGGCCCGACGCAACAGCCGCATGCAACTCCTCCCCATGGGTCAATCGAGGTTTAACGGCAGGGCGGGGAAGGTCAACCGGACCGTGCGCCGAGGCTGGATTTGCGGTGTCCGCGCAATATAACGCTCCGGGACGACAGGACACGGAATTCGTGATGATTCGACTGGCCGGGCTCTTTTGCGCCGCGATCGCGACCCTTGCGGCGGCGGGCTGCACAGGGGTCGACCATGGGGCGCCGACCGGGGCGGTGGACGCCATCGATGCGGCGGCGGCACCGCGCTACGGCGACAGCGATCCCGTCGATGCTTGGGAAGGCGGGGCGCCGTTCGGCTTTCCGGTGCACGGTATCGACGTCTCCAAATGGCAGGGCAGTATCGACTGGCCGACTGTGCGCGGCGCGGGCATCGCGTTCGCCTTTATCAAGGCGACCGAAGGGGGCGACCTGCTCGACGAGGCGTTCATGGGCAACTGGCGCGATTCGCGCAGTGCCCGCATTCCCCGCGGGGCCTATCATTTCTACTATTTCTGCACCCCGGCGCGGCGGCAGGCGCGCTGGTTCATCCGCAACGT
The DNA here is from genome assembly GCF_984466335.1 of Roseitalea sp. Classification (NCBI taxonomy): domain Bacteria; kingdom Pseudomonadati; phylum Pseudomonadota; class Alphaproteobacteria; order Hyphomicrobiales; family Ahrensiaceae; genus Roseitalea; species Roseitalea sp. The sequence continues at coordinate 12,904 of NZ_CFIFWG010000019.1, forward strand.
GCCGCGCGAGCGCGACACGCTCCCGCACGTTCTGGACGTGGAATGGAACCACACATCGCCGACCTGCCGGCTCCGCCCGCCGGCCGACACGGTGCGCCGGGAGATGGAAACCTTCCTGGACATGCTCGAACGCCGTTACGGCAAGCGCCCGATCATCTATACGACCGTCGATTTCCACCGCGACAATCTGGCCGGACACATGGACGACGAAACGTTCTGGCTGCGCTCGGTCAAGGCGCATCCGCGCGTGACCTATCCGGGCCGGGACTGGGCGTTCTGGCAGTATACCGGCACGGGCCTTGTGCCGGGCATCGACGGCGAAACGGACATCAACGTGTTCGCCGGCGACCGCGACCGGTGGCGCGACTGGCTGGAGGCGGCAACGCGCTGATCGCGGTCGTCGGATACGGCCCTACAATCGGTCGAAATCGTCCCTGGACGTGGGCATCAGCATCACCGCCGTCGCCAGATAGGCAAAACCGAAGGTGACGCCGAAGCTCATGCCGAGCAGCGCCACGATCACGGGCTTTGAGTCGGACCGCATGAACATGTCGCCCAGGCCCGACACGTTCAGCCACAAAAGCGCGGCGGCGACGGCCCAGCCGATCAGGACGCCGACCGCCGAATTGAGAACGACAAAGCGTATGAGCTTGGGCATGACCGCCAATCCCTTCACGGCGCGCAACAAGGCCAAGCTAGTCCGCAACGGCGGCGGGTCAATGCGGCATGCAGCGGATTTGCACGCCGCCGCATCGTTGGCGAACGATGCCGGACCGGCGCGGCTCGCGCTCTCAATTGCGGTGTCCTGTGCCGAAACGGAACAGAATTTCCCCTGCGCTGTTGCAATGCAGCAACGATTTCTGTTGCACGGGCGGCCAGAGAACTTACACTAAGGAGGTAATGCGCAAGGAGGTCCCCATGGATCTGACACGCTCTTTGAACGTCGTGCTTGTGTGTGCAGCCTTTGTCTTTGTCGGCGCTTTGGTGTTCGGCATCCTGTAATCCGCACAATCGAAACGCACTCGAAACGCCTTGGCCGGACGCGTGATGAGACGCGCGTCCGGCCGATCGCGATATGGGGGTTCGGCGTCAGGCGGCGGCGTCGACAGGCTCCTCGCGCACGCCGATCAGCCGACAGACGGCGAAGACGAGGTCGGGCCGGTTCATGGTGTAGAAGTGGAAGTCGCGCACGCCCCGGTCGACCAGGTCGAGCACCTGTTCGGCGGCGATCGCCGAGGCGATCAGCGCATGCGTCTTGGGGTCGTCCTCAAGCCCCTCGAACCGCTCGGCCAGCCAGGCGGGAATGTGCGCCTTGCACTTGCCGGCGAAGTTGGAGACGGCGCGGAAATTGTGGATCGGCAGGATGCCCGGCACGATCGGCACATAGATGCCCGCCTTGCGCACCCGCTCGACGTAGCGCTCATAGGTGTCGTTGTCGAAGAAGAACTGGGTGATCGCCCGCGCGGCGCCATTGTCGACCTTGCGCATGAGCATGTCGATGTCGGTGGCGAAATCGGGGCTTTCGGGGTGCTTTTCGGGATAGGCGGCGACGGAAATGTCGAAATCGCCGAACGCCTTGAGGCCGGCCACCAGGTGGGCGCCGTTTTCGTAGCCGCCCGGATGGGGCACGTAGCGCGTGCCCATGCCCGTCTGCGGGTCGCCGCGCAAGGCCACGAAACGGCGAATGCCCATCGCCGCGAACTCGCGGATGACGGCGTCGGTGTCCTCGCGATGAGCGCCAACGCAGGTGATGTGGGCGGCCGCGTCCATGCCGCCCTGCCTGTGCACATGGGCGAGCGTGCGCCGGGTGGGCTCGCGCGTCGAGCCGCCCGCGCCATAGGTCACCGACACGAAATCGGCGTTGAGCGGGGCGAGCTTTTCGATCGTGTCGGCAAGGGTCGCCTCCATCGCCTCGTTCTTGGGCGGGAAAAACTCGAAGGAGACGCGAATGTCGCCGGTGAGCGCCATGCGCTGGGTCCTGGAAAACACGCTGCCGGGCATGGCGCTACGCCGCCTCCGTCGCGGCCGCGCCGGGCCGGTTGTCATCTGCGATATCAAGGCGCGGATCGTCCGCCGCCCAGATCATCACGGTCAGCTGGCCATCCGCCGTGCCGCCCTCGACGGACAGCGCCTCGACCTGGGCGTTCCCCAGACCGGCCGCCTCGAACCAGCCCGTGACGGTCCCCGTGTCGAAGCCCAGCCGGTGGTGCCGGTGCTCCTGGCGCAGGAACTCAAGATCGTGCGGCGCGAAATCGACGATCACCAGGCGCCCGCCGGGCGCCAGGCTCCGCGCGGCCTGGGCCACGGCCGCGCCCGGATCGTCCAGGAAGTGGAGCACCTGGTGAATGGTCACAAGATCGAAGGCGTTGCGCGCCACGGGCATGTTGAACACGTCGCCGAGCCGCACCTCGGCGTGACCAAGCTCGGACGCATCGAGATTGGCGCGGGCGACATTGAGCATGTTGCGGTTGGCGTCGATGCCCACCGCCGAACGGTAGCGCGGCGCGAACAGTTCCAGCATGCGCCCCGTGCCGGTGCCGATGTCGAGCATGGCGTTGAAGACACGCTCGCCGACGATCCGCAGAAGCGCCGCCTCGACCTGGGGCTCGGGCACGTGCAGCGAGCGGATCTCGTCCCAACTTTCCGCGTTGGCCGAAAAATAGGCGGACGCCTCGTCGCGGCGCCTGCGCTTGACCTCGGCGAGCCGCTCGGCGTCGCGCGCGAGCACGGGATCGGCGGTGTCGATGCGCGCGACGATATCGGCCGCCAGCGCCCCTTGCGGGCTGTCCTGCGCCAGACGAAACAGCGCCCAGGAGCCCTCCTGGCGGCGGCGGATCAGGCGCGCTTCGAGCAAAAGCTTCAAATGGCGCGAAACGCGCGGTTGAGACTGGCCGAGGATCGTGGTCAGGTCCGAAACGGTCAGTTCGGCCTGCGCAAGCAGCCGCACCATCCGCAGGCGGCTGGGCTCGGCGGCCGACTTGAGATGCTCGACCATCGCATCGACCGTGAAAAGCGTCGCATTGTCGTTCGAAAAAGACATAAAGATATGTTTATATCATTTCCGCGACGCCGACAACAGCTAATCTCGATGCCCCCGTGCCGGCGGACACAGCCGGAGCGCCCCTCATGACGACCAGGCGCCAGGCGGCCGTTTCCGGGGCGCTTGCGCGGCTCGCGCCGATGATCCCGCTTGAGGACGCGCGGGCGGTCAAGGCGCTGGTCGCGCGCCCGCACATGCGCGGCCTGCCCGCCGACCGCGCCGTCTGGCTGGCCGCCGTCACCCATATCAGGCATGGTCGAACCGACTATGACAGCCTGCTGGCCGAAGGCTACGACCGGGACGCGGCGCGCTTTTTCGTGATCGAGGACATCAACGCGGTGCTGCGCCGCTGGCAGGCGAGGCGGCTGTTGAGCGCGGACGACGAGGCGCTGGCCGACTGAAGCTTCAGACCGGATAGACCCACTGCTCGGGCAGTTGCACGCGGACGGCTTCGCCCATCGCGACCGTGCCCGGCTTTTCGACCCAGGCGACCACGCCGCGGCGACGCCTTGCGACCTTGGGAAAGCGGAGCGCGATATGCCGGTCGCCTTCCCGGCCCAGATGGCGGGCGATCGAATCGCCGGCGATCCGGCACGGCCCGTTCTGCATGTCGATCTTGACCGTCGCGCCGCCCTCGAAGAACAAAAGCGTGGCGGCGGGCAGCATGGACAGCATCGGCACACCGGCGAGGGTGACGTTGGCGCCGATCCATTCGGGCGCCAGCATGGCGATCTCCATCTCGGCGGCGACTTCGTCCAGCTCGTCGCGGGCGACGATCGACAATTGCCGCTCGTTGCGTATTTCGGTGCCGCGCGCGTACCAGGGCTCCCGGCCGCCCGACTTGCGGGTGACACCGGCATGCAGATCGCCCGGCACGCCGTCGAACGTCAGTTCAAGCGTTTCGACCGGCGCCGTCACGAAGCTGTCGCCCGCCGCCTTGAACAGGCCGTCGACGCGCGCCTCGATGCGCTTTGCGCGGTGGATTTCAGGCGCCGTGGCACTCATCGTCGTTCTCCTTGCTATCATCGGCCTCAGCGCGTCACCCGCGCCAGAAAGCGCTCGATGGCGGCGCTCGCCCTGTCGCCGGGGCGCCCGAGCCGCGCGACGATGGCGCCGTGCGAATAGGCCGAGCCGTGGAAGACAGTCACATCGGTGCCGCGCCCCCTGAGCAGGTTCGCATAGCCGATCGAGATCGAACGCCGACGCTCGCCCTGGCTGCGCGAATAAAGGATCAGGTGCGGGGGCAGCCGGCCGTTCTTCTTGGCGTGCGTCGACGGCGACCAGCGAATCCAGTTGGGCGGCTCGTCGGTGAAGGCGGCGCCGAACATCGCGCCGATCGAGCCGCGCTTGGTGGCGTAGGCCAGAAGATCGTAGGCCTGCACATCGTTGGGAACGACGCCGCGCACCCCCCGCGCCTTGCCGGTCGCCACCGCGAGCGCCGAAAGATGCGCCCCGGCCGAGTGGCCCATCAGAACGATCCGGTTCGGGTCGCCGCCATAGCGGCGGATGTTGCGGCGGACCCAGGCGAGCGCGTCGGTGACGTCGCGCACCTGCCCGTCAATGTCGGTCCGCGGCACCTTGCGGTAGTCGATGGCGACGAACACATAGCCGCGCGCGGTCAGCCATCGCGGCTGGTTGAAAACGCGCTTGCGATCGCCCTTCACCCACCCGCCGCCATGGACATAGACGACGACCGGACGCTTGCGGGCGAACAGGCCGCGACGGACATCGGACGGCGCATGCACGTCCAGCTTGAGCCCGCGCGCATAGGTGAGCCCGTCATGGGTCCGCATCGCATGGGCCGGCGCGACCAGCATCAGCAGCGTCAGCAAGGCGGCTGCCGCGGCGAGGATCGGCGCGCACAGCGGCGGACGGGATTTCAGGACGTGGCCCGTCATGGTCTCGCCGTTCATTGCGGGCCTTCCTGCCAGTTGTTCAACCGAGCATGCCTATAGCCGATTTGCAGCCAAAGGTGGACCCGCAATCCGACGCGAAACCGGCAATGGCGGATCGGGGTTTTCAAGCTGCCAGATTGGTGTTGGAATCATGGCGTTAGGCTGTATCGGCGTGCGTGCGCCCTTGCGCACGGACGGGGCGCGCGCCAGTTCAAGCTCTTGTTCTACCGGTTCACATCAAAGGACGTTTCCATGATTGATTTCCGCTCGCTCATCTCCGCTTCGGCGGCCGCGATGACGCTGGCCGCCCTCGTTTCGCCGGCCCTTGCCCAGGTCGACGGCCGGCAGGTGTTCACCCAGCTCGCCGCCCAGCTCAAGCTCCAGGGCATCGAGGTGAGCGCGCGGGACATTCGCACGGACGGCGACGATGTGGCCATCGCCGGCCTGTCGGTGACCACCGCGCCGGGCGCCGACCCCCTCGACATCGGCGACTACGTCCTTGAGAACGTGTCGGAAACCCAGGGCGGGTCCTATCTGGTCGAGCGGATCGCCATCGCGCCGATCTCGCGCACCGAGGACGGCATCACCGTCGACTTTGCCGGAGGACAGATCAGCGGCTATCTGATCGCCGGGCCGGAAATCACCGACCCGATCCTGCGCTCGGGCCTGTTCAGTTCGGGCGAGGCGGGCGCGCTGACCGTCTCGGACGGCGAAGGGACGCTCTTCGCCCTGGAAGGGGCGACCACCTCGATGGACCGCTATTCGCCGGGCGGCACGATGGATTTCGACTTCAACGTCACCGGCATGTCGGCCGACATGAGGCGGCTGCCCGATGCCCAGGCCCGCCAGACCATGGCCGCGCTCGGCTATGAGCAACTGCGCGGCGACATCACCTCGACCGGCTCGTGGGACACCGGCTCGGGGCGCCTCGTTCTGGACGAGATGCGCTACAATGTCGACGATGCGGCCGCGCTCGACGTCACCTTCGAGATCGGCGGCTATACACCCGAACTGATCGGCGCCATGCAGCAGATGCAGGCGCAGATGCTCGATCAGGGCAATGCAGAGGCCATGAACATGGCCATGCTCGGCCTGATGCAGCAGATCGAGATCGGTGCGGCCGCCATCGAACTGACCGACGCCTCGCTGACCAACCGCATTGTCGATTTCGTCGGCGAGCAGCAGGGCATGAACCGGCAGAGCGTGATCGCCATGGCCAAGGGCGTGCTGCCGCTGGGGCTTGCGCAATTGCAGAATCCGGCCTTTGCGGCCGAAGCCACCGCCGCCATCGGCGCGTTCCTGGACGATCCGCGATCGCTGCGGATCGCCGCCGAGCCGGCCGGCGCCGTGCCCGTCGCCCAGATCATGGCCGCGGCGATGAGCATGCCGCAGACACTGATCGAAATGCTCGCCGTCTCTGTGACCGCGAACCGATAGAGCGTTACCGGCCCGATTCCGAAAACCCGGCCAAGTCCCTGATTTGGCCGAGCTTCTTGGCCGAGCTTCTTGCTTTACGCGAAATGCATCATTGCTGCGGCTCGACCCGCGGATTGACGCGCAGGCCAAGCTCGCGCAGTTGCGCCGGCGCGGCCGTCGCGGGCGCGCCCATCAGAAGGTCCTGCGCCTGCTGGTTCATCGGGAACAG
>NZ_CFIFWG010000019.1:19493-24842 GCF_984466335.1 Roseitalea sp.
AGGGTCACTTCGCGCAGGTTTTTCGCGCCCACCAGCAGCATGACGATGCGATCGATGCCGGCGGCCATGCCGCCATGGGGCGGCGCGCCATAGTGGAAGGCGCGGTAGAGGCCGCCGAAACGCGCCTCGACCACGGACGCATCGAGGCCGACAATGCCGAACGCCTTGACCATCACCTCGGGCAGATGGTTGCGGATGCCGCCCGAGGCGATCTCATAGCCGTTGCAGACCAGATCGTACTGCCAGGCCTTGATCGACAGCGGGTCCTCGGTTTCGAGCGCCTCAAGGCCGCCGCGCGGCATGGTGAACGGGTTGTGGCCGAAGTCCACCCGCTTTTCGTCCTCGTTCCATTCGAAGAAGGGAAAATCGACGATCCAGGCCAGTTCGAACCGGTCGCAGTCGACAAGGTCGAGCGCCTCGCCCGCGCGCGTGCGCGCCTCGCCCGCAAAGCCCGCGAACGTCTTCGGATCGCCGGCGGCGAAGAAGCAGGCATCGCCCGGCTTCAGGCCCAGTTGCAGCCGGATCGCCTCGGTGCGCTGGGGGCCGATGTTCTTGGCGATCGGGCCGGCGCCCTCGACCTGGCCGCCCTCCTCGCGCCAGAAGATGTAGCCGAGGCCCGGCTGGCCCTGCCCTTGCGCCCATTTGTTCATCCGGTCGCAAAACGCCCGGCTGCCGCCGGTCGGCGCGGGGACCGCCCAGACCGCGCCGCGCGGATCGTTCTCCAGGATGTTCGCGAACACCTTGAAGCCCGAGCCGCGAAAATGTTCGGACACGTCCTCCATGACGATCGGGTTCCTGAGGTCGGGCTTGTCGGTGCCGTATTTGAGGATCGCCTCGTCATAGGGGATACGCCGGAATTGGGCCGTCACCGGCTTGCCGTCCGCAAACTGCTCGAACACGCCGCGAACGACCGGCTCCATGGCCGCGAACACATCGTCCTGCTCGACGAAGCTCATCTCCACGTCGAGCTGGTAGAACTCGCCGGGCAGCCGGTCGGCGCGCGGGTCCTCGTCGCGAAAGCAGGGCGCGATCTGGAAATAGCGGTCAAAGCCAGAGACCATCAAAAGCTGCTTGTAGATCTGCGGCGCCTGCGGCAGCGCGTAAAATTCGCCCGGATGGATGCGCGAGGGCACCAGGAAGTCGCGCGCGCCCTCGGGCGACGAGGCGGTCAGGATCGGCGTCGAATATTCGGTGAAGCCGGCCTCGGCCATCCGCCGGCGCATGGAGGCGATCACCTGGGTTCGTGTGGCGATGTTGGCGTGCAGGGTCTGCCGGCGCAGGTCGAGAAAGCGGTATTTGAGGCGGATGTCCTCGGGATAGTCCGGCTCGCCGAAGACGGGCAGCGGCAGTTCCCCGGCCCTTGAGAGCACCTCAAGGTCGCGCGCGTAAAGCTCGATCGCGCCGGTCGGAAGGTCGGCATTGACCAGATCGGCCGCCCGCTCCTTGACCGTGCCGTCGATGCGGATCACCCATTCGGACCGCACGGTTTCGGCCGTCTTGAAGGCGGGGCTGTCCGGATCGGCGACGATCTGGGTGATCCCGTAATGGTCGCGCAGATCGATGAACAGCAGGCCGCCATGATCGCGCACGCGGTGCACCCAGCCCGAAAGCCGGGCGGTCGAGCCGGCATCGGATCGGCGCAGGGCGCCACAGGTGTGGCTGCGGTAACGGTGCATGGCTGGCCTCGCGGTGATGGCTCGGGCGGCGAAGGCGCCGCGCGAGGTGTCCGGAAAAATCGCGCGGAAAAGCGCATGGAGGCCGGCATTTGTCAAGACGCTCTAGGGCCTGCGGGGGTTCAGGTTTCGGGCCTGGCGCGTCCCGAAGGAATATGGCGAACAATCGCCCATTTCGGGGCTGGCGGGAACGCGCGAGCGGGGGCATAGTGCGCCGGCTTTCCCTGGTTTCCCATGCACGCCCTGCGTCCCCTGATCCCGCTCTTCATCGCCGCCGGCATCCTGCTGGCGGGCAACGGCATCCAGGGCACCGCGATCGCGATCCGGGGCGCGCAGGAGGGCTTTTCGACCTCGCTGATCGGGCTGATCGGCACCGCCTATTTCGTCGGCTTCCTGCTGGGCTGCCTTTATATCCCGCGCCTTCTGAACGCGGTCGGGCACATCCGCACCTTCGCCGCGCTCGCCGCGATCACCGCCTCGGGCACCTTGATGCTCGTCATCATCGTCGACCCGATCGCCTGGCTGCTCCTCCGCTTTGCCGTGGGCTTCTGCTTTTCGGGCCTGTTCACGACCATCGAGAGCTGGATCAATTCGGGCGTGAAGAACGAAACGCGCGGTCGCGTGCTCGCGGTCTACCGCATCGTCGACATCTTCGCGGTGACCGGCGCGCAGTTCATGATGCCGGCGCTGGGCACCGAGGGGTTCGTGCTGTTCGCCGTCATGGGCGTGATGATCACGCTTTCGCTGGTGCCGGTCTCGCTGGCCGACCGCTCCAACCCACAGCCGCCGGCCGAATTCCGCTTCGATCTGAAAGGCATATGGGTGCTGTCGCCGCTCGCCTGCATCGGCTGCGTGACGATCGGGGCGACCAACGGCGCCTTCCGGCTGATCGGCCCGCTCTATGCGGAGGGAATCGGGCTTTCCATCACCGACGTCGCCGTGTTCATGAGCGTGGGCATCGTCGGCGGGGCGGTGCTGCAATATCCGCTCGGCCATCTGTCCGACCGGTTCGACCGGCGCACCGTGCTGCTGTCTACAACTGCGGGCGCGGTCGCCGCAGGGCTGTTCCTGGCGTTCGGCGCGGGCATGTCGGCGACGCTCAACTATCTGGGCATCTTCCTGTTCGGTGCGTTCGCGCTGCCGCTCTATTCGCTGTCGGCCGCCCACGCCAACGACCATGCAAGGGCCGGCCAGCACGTCATGGTCGCCGCAGGGCTCATGTTCTTCTTTTCGCTGGGCGCCTCGATCGGCCCCTATCTTTCGTCGGCGGCGGTCGAAGCGTTCGGGCCCGAGGCGCTGTTCACCTATACGAGCGCCGTCCACGCCGCGCTGATCGTCGCCACGATCTGGCGCATGCGGGCGCGCAGACCGGTGCCCGCCGAGGCGCGCGGACCTTCCTCATGGCTCTTGCGGACATCGCCGGTCTTCACGAGGATGGCGCGGGGCAATGGCGCGGGCGAGCGGCAAAACGGTTCGACAAGCGACAAGGGCTCGTCTATTGACCGGCCGCAATGACCGATAAAGACATTTCCTTTCCCGACCCGATCACCAGCACCATCGCGTTGACCGCCGCCTGCGGGCGCATGGCGCGGCACGACCACATCACGATCGACACCGAATTCGTGCGCGAGACGACCTTCTGGCCCGTGCTCTGCCTCGTCCAGATCGCCTGCGCCGACGAGGCGGTGCTGATCGATCCGATGGCCGAGGGCATCGACCTTGCGCCGCTGTTCGAGCTGCTCGCCGACGAGGCGGTGACGAAAGTGTTTCACGCCGCCCGCCAGGACATCGAGATCTTCCACCATCTGGGCGGCCGGATTCCGCATCCGATCTTCGACACCCAGGTCGCCGCTATGGTGCTCGGCTTCGGCGACGCGATCGCCTACGATCAGATCGTCAAGCGCATCACGGGCGCCCATATCGACAAGTCGTCACGCTTCACCGACTGGGCGCTGCGGCCGCTGACCGACAGGCAGCTGATCTATGCGCTGGCCGACGTGACCCATCTGCGTGACGTCTATGCGCGGCTGCGGACGATGCTCGAAGAGCGTGGCCGGGCCCATTGGGTGGCCGAGGAAATGGCGGTGCTGACCTCGCCGAACACCTACGAGATTCGCCCCGAGGACGCCTGGAAGCGGCTCAAGCTGCGGGTGCGCAAGCCGGCCGAGCTGGCCGTGATGCAAAGGCTGGCGGCCTGGCGCGAACGCCAGGCCCGCGAACGCGACGTGCCGCGCAACCGGATCCTCAAGGACGATGCGATCTATGAAGCGGCCCAACAGCGGCCCAAGGACCAGCGCGCGCTCGGGCGGCTGCGCACCGTGCACAAGGGCATGGAGCGCTCGGCGACCGGGGCGGCGATCCTCGATGTGGTCACCCAGGTCGGAGCGATGGACAAGGCCGAGCTGCCCGTGGTGCCGCGCGGGCCCAGTGCGCCAGACCGGGCGGGCGCGGCGAGCGAACTGCTCAAGGTGCTGCTCAAGCTGACCGCAGAAAAGCACAATGTCGCGCAGAGGGTGATCGCAACGTCCGACCATATCGACCAGATCGCGGCGCATGGCGACCGGGCAGACGTGCCGGCCATGCGCGGCTGGCGGCGCGAACTGTTCGGCGACGAAGCGCTCCGGCTGATCGCGGGCCGGATCGCGCTCGGGTTCAGCGACCGTAAGATAGCGAGCGTTGATCTGATGGCGGATCGGCAATGATCATGGCGGTGCTCACGCCGGTCACCTTGGCGAGCTGAGCAAGGCGCGCGCGCGGCCGCTCGCCGACGAGCGCGGCGAGATGGGCGGGAACGACCAGTTCCATCGTGCCGTCCCCGGCGCGCCGCCAGACAAGCTCGGGAATGATGCCCGGCATGGCGGCTGTGAACAGATAGGCAACGCGCAGGAACGCCCCCAGGCACTTGGCCCGGTCCCAGGTGCGCTGCGAGACGAGCTTGCGTATCTCGGGCGCAAGGCTTTCGTTCTTAAGACCCTCATAACGGAAGTGGTTGGCCAGCGCGATGAAGGCGCGGCCCTCATGGCTGACCTGCACGAAGCTCGAATAGGCGATGATGGCGAGCGATTGCGCGGACCGGTAGTCGGGATGGGCGCGCCAGCCAATGTCGGCGAGCCGGCAGGCGGCGTCGCGATAGCGCGCCTCGTCCACGGTCTCCTCGATGCCGAAAGCGGCAAAGCCCTCGGCGGTCCAGCGGGCCAGCTCGCGCGCGTGGCGCGGCGAACGCGAGCGCAGCACGGCCAGCTCGTCCGCCGCTTCGAGCAGGCCGTCGCGCCGGCGCACGCTCTCGTCGAGCTGCGCGAACAAAAATCCCTCACGCACGCCCAGCGCCGAAAAGGCGATGGCGCGCGGCTTCATCTGGCGGACGATCTCGGCCAGCACGACCGCGCCATAGGGAATGAGCGCCTTGCGCGCCGAAGAGATCAGGTGAATGCCGCCCAGACGGCCCAGATCGTCGTCGATGAGCTTTCTGAAGAACTTGAGCGCCACCTCGGGCGTCAGCTCATAGCCGTGGGTGACGCGCAGCGGATAGCCCACTTCCTGCATATGCAGCTTGGCGCTGGCGCGCCAGGTTCCGCCGACGGCATAAAATGTCCGCCCCCTTGCGGCCCGTACGAGCCCCGATCCGGCGATCAGGCGGCGGGCGGTGTCCGCCGTCTTGCCGCAGAAGGAGCAGAGC
>NZ_CFIFWG010000020.1:0-19940 GCF_984466335.1 Roseitalea sp.
GTCGACAATGTCGACATTCCGGCCGCCTCGCGGCGCGGCATCATCGTCATGAACACCCCGTTCGGCAATTCGATCACCACCGCCGAGCATGCGATCTCGATGATGCTGGCGGTCGCCCGGCAGATTCCCGCCGCCGACATCTCCACGCGCGCCGGAAGGTGGGAGAAGTCGAAATTCATGGGCGTCGAAATCACCGGCAAGACGCTCGGCGTGATCGGCTGCGGCAATATCGGCTCGGTCGTCGCCACGCGGGCCATCGGCCTGAAGATGAACGTGATCGCCTTCGATCCGTTCCTGTCCGAGGAGCGCGCGCGCGATCTGGGCGTCGAAAAGGTGGAGCTGGACGTCCTTCTGGCGCGGGCCGATTTCATCACGCTGCACACGCCGCTGACCGACAGGACGCGCAACGTGATCGACGCGGCGGCGATCGCGAAGATGAAGGACGGCGTGCGCATCATCAACTGCGCGCGCGGCGGCCTGATCGTCGAGGCCGATCTGGCGGCCGCGCTCAAGGACGGCAAGGTGGCGGGCGCCGGCATCGACGTGTTCGAGACCGAGCCTGCCACCGAGAACCCGCTGTTCGCCCTGCCGAACGTCGTCTGCACGCCCCATCTTGGCGCCTCGACCACCGAGGCGCAGGAAAATGTCGCGCTTCAGGTCGCCGAGCAGATGAGCGACTATCTCCTGCGCGGCGCGGTTTCCAATGCGATCAACATGCCCTCGATCACCGCCGAGGAAGCGCCGGTGCTCAAGCCCTTCGTCAAGCTGGCCGAGGTGCTTGGCGCCTTCGTCGGCCAGGTGGCCGAATCGGCCATACTGGAGGTCGAGATCCTCTATGACGGCGTCACCGCCGATCTGAACATCAAGGCGCTGACGAGCGCGGCGCTGGCCGGGCTGATCCGCCCGCAGGTGGCCGACGTCAACATGGTCTCGGCGCCGGTGATGGTCAAGGAACGCGGCGTGATCGTCTCGGAGGTCAAGCGCGACAAGTCGGGCGTCTTCGACGGCTATATCAAGCTGACGGTGAAAAGCGCCAACCGGACGCGCTCGGTCGCCGGCACCGTCTTCGCCGACGGCAAGCCGCGCTTCATCCAGATCAAGGGCATCAATCTGGACGCCGAGATCGGCCGCAACATGATCTACACCACAAACAATGACGCGCCGGGCATCATCGGCATTCTGGGCACGACCTTCGGCGACAATGGCGTCAACATCGCCAATTTCCAGCTCGGCCGGAACCGTCCGGGCGGCGATGCGATCGCGCTTTTGTATGTCGACGACCCGGTGCCCGGCCACGTGCTCGACAAGGTGCGCCAATTCCCCGAAATCCTGTCGGCCAAACCGCTGGTGTTCGACGTTTAGGCTGCTGGCTTGGTGAGCTCCTCATGGTCTTTCGAACCGAAAGGTCAGGGTTAGGCTCCGACCATTCGTAACGAATGGTCGGAAAGGGCGGCCATGGGCCCTAGATGAGCATTGAGCTGGCACGGTGGGACACCGCCGAAAATCTGAACACGCCGGAGCACATTGCGGCCTATCTGGAAGCGGTGTTCGAGGATGGCGGTCCGGTCCGCGCTTGATCGCCGCCGCTCTCGGCGATGTCGCACGGTCCAAGGGCATGACGGAGATCGCCCGCAATGCCGGACGCGAAACCGGTTCCCGCTTTCGCTGGAATTGCTCTACCGCCCGCCGCCCGGCTTGCGCTCGGCCAGCCAGATGCCGCCGATCACCAGGATCATGGCGAGCGCGTGGTGGATACCGAACACCTCGCCCAGGATCGCGATCGCCAGGATCGTGCCGATCACGGGCACCAGGTTGACGAACAGGCCGGCGCGGTTCGAGCCGATCATCTCGACGCCGCGGATGAAGAAGGCCTGCGCCACGATCGCCGGGAAGACGGCCGTGTAGAGCGCGACGAGCCAGCCCTGCCTGTCGGGCAGGATGCCGGCGGGCGACCGCCATTCCCACAAGGCAAAGGGCAGCGAGACGATCATCGCGGCGAACGCCATCGTCACCATCATCGTTTTCCAGTGCAGCTCGGGCTTGGCGCGCAGCGCCACCGAGTAGCCCGCATAAAGAAGGGCGGCCAGCGCCATCAGCGCGTCGCCATGGTTGATCGCCAGCCCCGTCAGCCGCGCGATGCTGCCGCCCGAGGCGACGACCGCCACGCCCGTGACGGACAGAACGAAGCCGGCCATCTGCGCGAATGTGATGGGCGTGCGGAAGATGATGAAGTTCAGCGCGAAGATGATCATCGGGACCGCGGCCTGCCAGATGGCCACATTGATCGCGGTCGTGTGGTTGAGCGCCGAATAGAGCACGATGTTGAAGCCGGCGAAGCCCAGGGCGCCATAGGCGAACAGGAGCGGCAGGTGCCGCACGGCCTTGCGGCGCTCTGCCCAGAACCGCGGGCCGGCGATGACCGCAAGGATGGCGAACGCGATCACCCAGCGCAGGCTGGTCAGGATCATCGGCGAGACATGGTCGACGGCCATCTTGCCGGCGACGGCATTGCCGCCCCAGAACAGGGTGGTCAGGACCAGCAGCACATAGGCGATGCGATTGACGTTCGCGGTCTGGACGGTGTCGCTGGACATTGAGCCTTCCCTGCTCCGGGCGGCCTAAATGGCGCAGCCAACGTGCGAAAGCGAGCGAAAAGCTGTCATCGCAACAATCGGCGAGGCGGACGGCTCTCGCGCTTTTCACCGCCTGCCGCTATAGACGCCTCGTTTGTTTGGCAAGGCAGGGAACGGCATCCAATGGCCAATGTGGTGGTGGTCGGCTCGCAATGGGGCGACGAAGGCAAGGGCAAGATCGTCGACTGGCTGTCCGAGCGCGCCGACGTGGTCGTGCGCTTTCAGGGCGGGCACAATGCCGGCCATACGCTGGTGGTCGGCGGCGTCACCTACAAATTGTCCCTCCTGCCTTCGGGCGTCGTCCGCCAGGGCAAGATGAGCATCATCGGCAATGGCGTCGTGTTCGATCCCCATGCGTTCGTGGCGGAACTGGCGCGGCTGGCCGGGCAGGGCGTCGCCATCGGACCCGAACGCCTGCGTATCGCCGAAAACACCGCGCTGATCCTGTCGGTGCACCGGGAACTGGACGCGCTGCGCGAGGATGCGGCGTCCAATTCGGGCACCAAGATCGGCACGACGCGCCGTGGCATCGGTCCCGCCTATGAGGACAAGGTGGGCCGGCGCGCCGTCCGGGCCATGGACCTGGCCAACATGGAAACCCTGCCCGCCAAGGTCGACCGCCTTCTCACCCACCACAATGCGCTGCGGCGCGGTCTCAACCAGCCCGAGATCGGCCATCAGGCGCTGATGGAGGAGTTGTCCTCGGTGCGCGAGACGATCCTGCCCTTCGTCGACAAGGTGTGGAAGGTGCTGGACGACAAGCGCCGCGCGGGCGCGCGCATCCTGTTCGAGGGCGCCCAGGGCACGTTTCTCGACATCGATCACGGCACCTACCCGTTCGTGACGTCCTCGAACACGATCTCCGGCCAGGCCGCCACCGGGTCCGGCCTCGGTCCCGGCGCGGTCGACTATGTGCTCGGCATAACCAAGGCTTATACGACGCGCGTCGGCGAAGGGCCTTTTCCGACCGAGCAGGACAATGAGGTCGGCCGGCATCTGGGCGAGCGCGGCCACGAATTCGGCGTGGTGACGGGGCGCAGGCGGCGCTGCGGCTGGTTTGACGCGGTGATGGTTCGCCAGGCGGTGGCGGTCAACGGCATCACCGGCATCGCGCTGACCAAGCTGGACGTGCTCGACGGCATGGAAGCGATCAGGGTCTGTGTCGGCTACGAGCTGGACGGAGCACGTATCGACTACCTTCCGGCCAGCCAGGGCGCGCAGGCGCGGCTGACGCCGGTCTACGAGACGCTGGAGGGCTGGAACGGCACGACCGCCGGCGCGCGCTCGTGGAACGATCTTCCCGCCCAAGCGGTCAAATATGTGCGTCATGTCGAGGAGCTGATCGGCGCGCCGGTTGCCATTCTGTCCACCTCGCCCGAGCGCGATGACACGATACTTGTGACCGATCCGTTTCAAG
This sequence comes from Roseitalea sp., assembly GCF_984466335.1. NCBI lineage: Bacteria > Pseudomonadati > Pseudomonadota > Alphaproteobacteria > Hyphomicrobiales > Ahrensiaceae > Roseitalea > Roseitalea sp. The sequence goes on from NZ_CFIFWG010000020.1 coordinate 4,051, forward strand.
ACTAGTGTCCCGAGTCCGAAGTTCGTATCGTTTTTGGAGTCGCTCCGAAGGAGCTCCAGGTTCGAAAGGACACTAGCAAAGTATTGAATCTGGGGTGACTTTGGATTTGAAGCTCGTTGATGAGCACGACGCAGACAAAGTGACGAGCTTCAAATCCGCCACACTGGTTCAGGTCGCCGGGATCAAGGGTATAGCGGATTGAATTCATGGCAGATTTTGCTGCGATTCTAAAAAAGACCCTCGACAAGATGGGCGAGACGACGCCCGATATGCGCGCGCAGGTCTATCAGAGGGCGCGCGAGACCGTGCAGCGCCAGATCGACGCCATGGCAACGCGCCCGCCGCAAGCGGCGATCGACCGGCAGTTCGCCAAGCTCGACGATGCGATCGCCGGCATCGAGGCCGAATTGGCGCCCGCCGCCGCGCCGCCGGCCAGAGACACGGCGACGGCCGTTGAAGAGGAGCCTGCGCCCGCCACCACGCAGGCCGATCCTGAACCGCAAGCCATGCCGGACGCACCGACCCCGGACTCACCGGCGCCCGACGCGCCCGGTCCGGATGAGCCGACGGTCGATGATGTGCTGGCCTCGCTGGAGGCGGCCTCGGACCGGGTCGAGCCCCATTCCGATGAACCGTTCGGCACTCCGGATGTCGAGCCGGACCCGCCCGCCCCCGAGCCGCCGGTCATGCCGCGCGCGCAAGCGGACGATCCGCTGCTCGACTTCCTCAACGAGCAGCGCGCGACCATGTCTGAAGACGGTGGCGGCGCCGGCGCGGAGGCCGACCGTGCCGCCGACATGCTGTTCGGCGAGGCGGGCGAGACCGTCGGCACACCCGTTTCGCAACCCGCCGACACGGGCGCGATGGCGGCCCAAGATGCCGATACGCTCGCCGGTCAAGCGGGGGGCGTGCCGCCGCTCGATCCCGCGCGGCGCTCTCGCCGAGGTCGGCTGGCGGCCATCGTGCTCGTCCTCGGCTTGGTCGGCGGGGGCGGCTATGCCGCCTATATGAACCAGACGCCGATCCGGGCCTTCCTGTCCGGTTACGGGATCGAACTGCCGATGCCGGGCGCTGAAGATGCCGCAAACGTCGCGGACGAGCAGGGCGTGCCGGTGCGCACCGTCGAGACGACGGCCGTCGACGGCCCGGATCGAACCGATGCGCCCGAGACCGGCCAGGGCACCGTCGGGGCGCCGGTCGACACGGTCAATGCGGCGGGCACGGACGAGGATGTGCAGAAGTTCACGCAACGCCTGACCGAAGACGGCCGCGAAGTGGATGAGGGGCCGGCCGATGGCGCCGCGGGAACGGGCGAGGGCAGCACCGTTGCCGGACAGACCGTGCCTGGGCGCGCGCCCGTGCCGGGCGCCGGCGCGACGGCGCCCGGCACGGATGAGGCCGGCGCGTCGGATGCTGCGGTCGGCCAGCGCGCCATCTTCTATGAGGAGCGCACGGGCACCCAGCCGGGCACGGCCAATCAGGGCTCGACCGTCTGGTCGATGGCGCAGGTCTCGCCGGGCGGCGATCTGCCGGTCGAGCCGGCGATCCGCGCCGAGGCGACCGTTCCCGAACTGGATCTCACGCTCGAAATGACGATCCGCCGCAACGGCGATGCAACCTTCCCCGCGAGCCATATCGTCGAACTTTTCTTCACCGTGTCCGAAACGTTCCAGGGGCGCGGCATCGCCGACGTGCAGCGCATCACCTTCAAGAACACCGAGCAGGACCCGGGCAGCGCGCTCATCGCCGTGCCCGCGCCGATCGACACCAACATCTTCCTGGTCGCGCTCACCGACGCGGCGACGGCCGTCCAGACCAACACCGCACTGATGCTCAGCCAGGGCTGGATCGACATTCCGATGCAATATGTGTCGGGCCGCCGCGCGCTGATCACGCTGGAGAAGGGTGCGGCCGGCGACCGCGTGTTCAGCGAGGTGTTCGACGCCTGGGACAGCACCCCGCTCGGGGGCACGGGCGGGGGGTAAGGCCGCCCCGCCGTGGCGCGGTCCGTTCACGAGAGATCCCGGCGGTTGCACCGCCTGGCTTTGGCGTTGATCGGTGAGGGTGCCGCCGCTCAGCCGGCGTGTTCGAGCCGGGTCGGGCCAGCCTTCAGCTTGGCTGCCGCGGCGACCATCACCTTTTGCACCTTCTCGAAGGCGCGCACCTCGATCTGGCGCACGCGTTCGCGCGAGATGTCGAACTCGCCCGAAAGCTCCTCAAGCGTCAGCGGGTCCTCGGACAGGCGGCGCGCCTCGAATATGCGCTTTTCGCGCTCGTTGAGCACGTCCATGGCCTCGCGCAGCATGGCGCGGCGATGGTCCAGCTCGTCCTCGGCGATCAGCATCTCTTCCTGGCTGTCGCTCTCGTCGACGAGCCAGTCCTGCCACTGGCCGCTCTCGCCTTCGGCGGCGCGGATGGGCGCGTTCAGCGAGGCATCGCCGCCAAGGCGCTGGTTCATCGAGCGCACATCCTCCTCGGAGACCTGGAGGTCGGTGGCGATCTTTTTGACCTGGTCCTCGTTGAGGTCGCTGTCGCCGAGCGCCTGGATACGGCTCTTGGCCTTGCGCAGGTTGAAGAACAGCCGCTTCTGGTTGGCCGTCGTGCCCATCTTCACAAGGCTCCACGAGCGCAGGACATATTCCTGGATCGATGCCTTGATCCACCACATGGCATAGGTCGCCAGCCGGAAGCCCCGCTCGGGATCGAATTTCTTGACCGCCTGCATCAGGCCGACATTGCCTTCCGAGACCACTTCGCCCATGGGCAGGCCGTAGCCGCGATAGCCCATGGCGATCTTGGCGACCAGGCGCAGATGCGACGTGACGAGCTTATGGGCGGCGTCGGTGTCGTCATGCTCGTGATAGCGCTTGGCGAGCATGTACTCCTCGTCGGGCTGAAGCATCGGGAAGCGGCGGATTTCCTCCATGTAGCGGGAAAGCCCGTTGCTTCCGCCAGAAATGCTCGGCAGTGTGTTCTGGGCCATTGTCAGCACCCTTTCTCCCATCCTGGCTCCCACGTAAATGCGGCGAGCAAGAGGCGCACGCGCCACACAATGCACGCACGCGCCATATCCCTATTTTTGGGTATCGGCCGTTAAATTATGCTTCGTTAAAATTATGCTTCATGCAATCGGTTTCAAGCCCCTTTAACGTTTACGTAAAATGTGGATCAGCGTCGCCATATCCGTGGGCAGGGGCGCGGAAAACGTCATCATCTTAGCGCTTTGAGGATGCTCGAACCTCAATGTGGCCGCGTGCAGCGCCTGACGGCCGAGGGCCGCTATCGCGCTCCTGGCGCTCTCGGGCAGGGCGTTCGCCTTGCTTTTGAACCCCGCCCCGTAGACCGCATCGCCGATCAGCGGATGGCCGATATGGGCCATGTGCACGCGAATCTGGTGAGTGCGTCCGGTCTCCAGCGTGCAGGCCGCAAGGCCGGCGACCGGCCGGCCGGCCGGCCCGAACCGTTCCTCGACCCGATAGTGCGTGACCGCATGGCGGGCGTCGGGCCGGCTTTCGGAGACGACGGCCTGTTTGGTGCGATCCGATCCGGCGCGGCCGAGGAACGTCTCGATCGTGCCCCTGGTGCGGTCCGGCGCGCCCCAGACCAGCGCCGCGTAGATGCGTTCCATCGCGCCCGTGCGGCCATGGTCGGCGAACTGGGCCGACAGGTGCTTGTGGGCGGCGTCGGTCTTGGCGGCGACCATGACGCCGCTCGTGTCCTTGTCGAGCCGGTGGACGATGCCCGGGCGCCTGACCCCGCCAATGCCCGACAGCGTTTCGCCGCAATGGTGGATCAGCGCGTTGACCAGCGTGCCGGACGGGTTGCCCGCGCCCGGATGCACGACCAGGCCGGCCGGCTTGTCGATGACGATCAGGGCATCGTCTTCATGAAGGACCGACAGCGGGATCGGCTCGCCCCCGGGCGCCGGGTCGACGGGCGGCGGCAGGTCGATGCGCACTTGGTCGCCCTCGGCCATGCGGCGTCTGGCCTCGCGCGCGACCGTGCCGTTGAGCGTCACATGGCCGCCCTCGATCAGCGCCTTGAGGCGGCTGCGCGACAGCGCGCCGCCCGTGGCGCGGACCAGGAACCGGTCCAGCCGCAGGCCGGCATCGGCATCGCTCGCCGTCACGTCTTCCATTTGGCGGCGATCCTTTGTAGTGCGGTGCGCATTGGGAGCCGTGCTACCGGGCGCCGCGCTTCCGGACAAGGCCGACACGATGAACCAACTGCCCCCCGAACTGGCCCAGGACGCGCCGCTCGATCCCGCCGCCGAGCGCGTGCGGCGCAAGATGGTGCGCTTGCTGGCCGTATCGATCGGGATCATGTTCGTGGGCCTGTTCGCCGTCCTGGCGGCCATCGTCTGGCAACTCGGCGAGGCGGCGCGGCCTGCGCCGGCCGAGGCGACCCTTGCCGTTCCGGACGGATTTGCGATCGTCGAAAGCGGCCTTGCGGCGGATGGGGTCATGCTGCGCGGCACCGATGCGGACGGCGCGATGCTGCTTCTGGTCTTCGACCGGTCGACGGGCGTCATGGTCGGCCGATACCGTATTGCGCCGGAGCCTGTTGTCTCCGCTGACTGACAGGCGCGACGTTTGTCTCTTTTCCGCCGTTCACTTGCCCAGTAACGGCAAATTGATCCCAATGTCCCCCTTTACAAGCGGGGCGATTGTTCGGTTTGATAGGCGCGACAAAAAGACGAACGTCCGTTCCGTCGGTTCGGTGAACAGTGGAGATCAAGGCCATTTCCAGGGGCGCCTCAGTACGCTTCGAGAGCGTGCAGAAAAGCTACGACGGCGAGACGCTTGTCGTCAAAGACCTCAACCTCGACATTGCCCGCGGCGAGTTCCTGACCATGCTCGGCCCGTCCGGGTCCGGCAAGACCACGTGCCTGATGATGCTGGCCGGCTTCGAGCCGGCCACCCATGGCGAGATCTATCTGAACGACGAGGGCATCAACAATGTGCCGCCCCACAGGCGCGGCATCGGCATGGTGTTCCAGAACTATGCGCTGTTTCCGCACATGTCGGTGGCCGAGAACCTCGCCTTTCCGTTGCGGGTGCGCGGCGTGGCCAAGGCCGAACAGGAGGCGCGGATCGGGCGGGCGCTCGACATGGTGGAGCTGGGCGCGTTCGGCAACCGGCGGCCGGCGCAGCTTTCGGGCGGCCAGCAGCAGCGCGTGGCGGTGGCGCGCGCGCTCGTCTTCGATCCCGAACTGGTCTTGATGGACGAGCCGCTGGGCGCGCTCGACAAGCAGTTGCGCGAGCAGATGCAGTACGAGATCAAGCACATCCACGAAAATCTCGGCGTGACCATCGTCTATGTGACGCACGACCAGACCGAGGCGCTGACCATGTCGGACCGCGTGGCGGTCTTCAACGACGGCGTGATACAGCAGCTTTCGAGCCCCGATTCGCTCTATGAGGACCCGCAGAATTCGTTCGTCGCCCAGTTCATCGGCGAGAACAACAAGCTGACGGGCCAGGTGGTGGCGCTGGACGGGGCCAATTGCGAGGTGCGCCTCGACGACGGCACGCTGCTGATCGCCGATCCGGTCAATGTCGGCCCGGCGGGCAGCCGCACGACCCTGTCCCTGCGGCCCGAGCGGATCGAACTTGCGCCGTCGGGCGAGCCCGAGAACGTGCTCGACGGCAGGATCGAGGAGCTGATCTATCTGGGCGACCACATCCGCGTGCGCATGAGCGTCGCGGGCAATGATGCGTTCATCGTCAAGGTGCGCAACCGGCGCGACAAGCGGCCGATCGCCGAGGGCGACACGGTGCAGGTCGGCTGGGCGGCTTCCGACTGCAAGGCGCTGGACGCGGTGGCGTGAGCAAATCATCGATTGACCGCCGGCAGTGGTGCCGACGGCAAGTGGGACGGCGGGCGTCCGGACGGCGCATGCCTCCCGAGCACCAAGGGAGCATCACATGAAACTCAAGACCCTGCTGCTGGCGAGCGCGGCCACCGGCCTTCTGGCATCGCCCGCGCTCGCCGACGGCCATATGGCCCTGGCCGAAGCGCCCTGCGAGAACTGCGCCGACGAGATGACGCTCGTCTCCTGGGGCGGCGCCTATCAGACATCGCAGATCAATGCGTATGCCGAACCCTATGCCGAGGTGACCGGCGTCACCATCGTCTGGGACGAGTCCTCGGCCGAGGCGGTGGCCAAGCTGCGCGCCATGAACGAGGCCGGCACCGTCACCTGGGACGTGGTCGATGCGGTGGCGTCGGACTCCATCCGCCTTTGCGACGAGGGTCTTGCGCTTCCGATCGACGGCGAGAAGCATCTCGCGCCGGCGCCGGACGGCACCTCGGCGGACGACGATTTCGGCGCGCTGCGCATCAATGAGTGCTTCGTGCCGCAGATCGTCTATTCGACCACGTTCGGCTATCGCACGGACGTTGCCGAGTGGAACGGCGCCGTGCCGGACGATGTGTGCGACGTGTTCGATCTGGAGACCTTCCCCGGCCAGCGCTCCCTTCAGCGTCGCCCGATCGACAATATGGAGTGGGCGCTCTATTGCGACGGCGTCGCCAAGGACGCGCTCTATGACGTTCTGGGAACCGACGAGGGCGTCGATCGCGCCTTTGCCAAGCTCGACACCATCAAGGACGAGGTGATCTGGTGGACCGCCGGCGCCGAAACGCCGCAGCTTCTGGCCGATGGCGAGGTCGTGATCGGCTCGACCTTCAACGGCCGCCTGTTCTCGGCGATCGCCGAGCAGAACCAGCCGATCGCCATGCTGTGGGACATGCAGTCCTTCGACCTTGACGGCTGGATCATTCCCGAAGGACTGGACGAGGCGCGGCTGAACCGCGCGATGCACTTCCTGAAATTCGCCACCGACACGCAGCGGCTGGCAGATCAGGCCAAATGGATCTCCTACGGCCCGGCGCGCGCGTCCTCGGCGCCTCTGGTCGGCACGCACGCCGAACTGGGCATCGACATGGCGCCGCACATGCCGACCGATCCGGCGAACGCCACCAACGTCCACAATTACGACTATGAGTGGTGGGCCGACAATCGTGACGATCTGGATGCCAGGTTCCAGGCCTGGCTGACCCGCTAAGGGCCCGTGGGGGACAGGATTTGCAGCCTGGTATGGTCGAACATCGTTCGGTTCCAGGAGCCGTGCCGCGGGAAGGGCCGCCCCCTTTCAAGGTCCGGCGACGCCTAAATGGGCGATTTTCGCCATATCCCTTCGGGCCCGGCACGCGCCAGGCCCGAAACCTGAACCTCCACGGGCATTAGGGCATGTTCCCGAAACGTGTATGCTGTTTTCGGACGGGAACATGCTCAAAATCAAAGAGTTGGAGCATTATACGTGAATCGGGGATCACGAGAAATGCTCTAGACATCATCCCGGAACGCGGCGCCGCGAGCGCCGCGTTCCCCCTCCGGTTCCCGGCCGGCAACCCGAACCGCAAGAGACGGGGATTTCCATGAGCGGCGCGACAGAGACACAAGGCCCGGCGATACGCGATGACGGCATCATGCGCGCTGCCGATGGAACGCCCCTCAAGCGCAGCCTCGCCCGCGCCCTGCGTCGCGAGAAGATGCGATCGCTGACGCTGATCGCGCCGCTTCTGGCCTTCATCCTGATTACCTTCCTTCTGCCGATCGCCGACATGCTGTTCCGCTCGGTCGAGAACTCGATCGTCCGCGACACGCTGCCCGAGACCGTTGAGACGCTGGCCGACTGGGATCCGCAAAGCGGCCGGGCGCCCGACGAACGGGTCTACGCGGCGCTGTTCCACGATCTGCAAAGCGCGGTCGAGCAGCGCATCCACACGCGCGTCGGCTCGCGGCTCAACTACGAGCAGTCGGGCATGTCGGGCCTGTTCCGCAGGACCGGCCGGGCCATCCGGCGCATGGACGAGGCGGGCCCCTTCAAGGCGCAGTTCCTCCAGGTCGATGAGGACTGGGCCGATGTCGAGGTCTGGTCGACCATCCGCCGCTACAGTCCAGCCTACACGCCCGGTTATTTCCTGACCGCGGTCGATGCCGACCTCACCGACCGGGGCGTCCGGCTCAAGCCCGAGGACGAGCGCATCCATCTGATGCTGTTTTCGCGCACCATGGTGATGAGCCTGGTCATCACCGTTTCCTGCCTGCTGCTGGGCTATCCGATCGCCTACCTTCTCGCCCATTTGCGGGCGCGCACGGCGAACCTTCTGATGATCCTTGTGCTGCTGCCGTTCTGGACCTCGCTTCTGGTGCGGACCTCGGCGTGGAAGGTGTTGTTGCAGCAGCAGGGCGTGATCAACGATTTCCTCGTCTGGACGCGCATCATCGACGATGCGGGACGGCTGGTGATGATCAACAACCAGACCGGCACCATCATCGCCATGACGCACATTCTGCTGCCGTTCATGATCCTTCCGCTCTATTCGGTGATGCAGACGATCTCGCCCTCCTATGTGCGCGCCGCAAAAAGCCTTGGCGCGACGGACTGGACGGCGTTCTGGCGGGTCTATTTCCCGCAGACCGTGCCGGGCATCGGGGCGGGGGCGATCCTCGTCTTCATCCTCGCCATCGGCTACTACATCACGCCCGAACTGGTCGGCGGCACGTCCGGCATCTTCATCTCCAACCGGATCGCCTTCCACATCTCCATCAGCCTCAATTGGGGCCTTGCGGCCGCGCTCGGCGTCTTGCTGCTGCTGCTCGTCTTGTTGTTGTTCTATGTCTATGACCGCATCGTGGGCATCGACAATGTGAAGCTCGGATAGGGGCACGACCGACCATGCGTTCAGCGCTTCCGCCCTACGCCTCGCCCCTACAGGTTGCCTGGTTCTATGCGTTCCGGGTGATTTGCGGGCTGATCTTCTTTTTCCTGATCTTTCCGATCCTGGTGATCGTGCCGCTGTCGTTCAACGCGCAGAACTTCTTCACCTTCACGCCGGAGATGCTGACCCTCGATCCGGCCGGCTACTCGCTCAAGCACTATGAGGACTTCTTCACCAATCCGGACTGGCAGCGGGCGCTGTGGAACTCTGTGACGATCGCGCCGGCGGCGACGATCCTGGCGACCGTGCTCGGCACGCTGGCGGCGATCGGTCTCAGCCAGGCGCATGTGCCGTTCAGATCGGCGATCATGGCGATGCTGATCTCGCCGATGATCGTGCCGCTGATCATCTCGGCGGCGGGCATGTATTTCTTCTATTCGCGCATCGGGCTGCAGGGCGAGTTTCTGGGCATCGTCCTTGCGCATGCGGCGCTCGGCACCCCGTTCGTGATCATCACCGTGACGGCGACGCTCGTCGGCTTCGACCGGTCGCTGACCCGCGCGGCGGCGAGCCTTGGCGCCGACCCGATCACCACCTTCTTCAAGGTACAGATGCCGCTGATCATGCCGGGCGTGATCTCGGGTGCTCTGTTCGCCTTCATCACATCGTTCGACGAGGTGGTCGTGGTGCTGTTCGTCGGCTCGGCCAGCCAGAAGACGCTGCCCTGGCAGATGTTCATCGGCTTGCGCGAGCAGATTTCGCCGACGATCCTGGCGGTCGCCTCGATCATGGTGGCGCTGTCGGTCCTGCTCCTGTTCACGCTTGAGATGCTGAGGCGGCGTTCGGAGCGTCTGCGCGGGCTGTCGCCCGCCTGACGGTGGGGCGGCTCGGCATGCGCCGCGCCGGGCGTGCGCGTCGTGCCATCGGGACGATTGCGACCCGGCGTGTCGCTCTTCCGCCTGCGTTGCCGAGTTCGGGTGCGGTTACACTCGCACCCCGGAGCATGTTCGCGAAATATATGCGGGTTTCGGATAAGAACATGCTTATAATCAAAGAGTTGGAGCATTGCACGTGAATCGGGAATCGTAAGGAGCCCCCAAAGGCCCTAAATCGCGCAGCCGGAACGCAAGGGAGGAGCGGTCATGCCGCTTGCGATGAATCGTGAGGTGTTCGTGACCTGTGCGGTGACCGGATCGGGCGCCACGCAGGATCGCTCGCCTCTGGTGCCGCGTTCGCCCGCCGAGATCGCCGAAAGCGCCATCGGCGCGGCGCGGGCCGGCGCCGCCATCGTCCACTGCCACGTCCGCGATCCCGAGACCGGCAAACCCTCGCGGCGGCTGGACCTTTACCGGGACGTCACCGAGCGCATCCGCGCCGCCGGCGTCGACATGGTGCTCAATCTGACCGCCGGCATGGGGGGCGATCTGGTGTTCGGCTCGGCCGAGGCCCCGCTGCCGCTCGATGCGCACGGCACGGACATGATCGGCGCGACCGAACGGCTTGCCCATGTCGCCCAATGCCGGCCCGAGATCTGCACGCTCGACTGCGGCACCATGAACTTCGCCGAGGCCGACTATGTGATGACAAACACGCCGGGCATGCTGCGCGCCATGGGCGCGCGCATGACCGAACTGGGCGTCAAGCCGGAGATCGAGGCGTTCGACACCGGCCATTTGTGGTTCGCTCGGGAACTTGTGCGCGAGAGCACGCTCGAAAGCCCCGCTCTGGTGCAACTGTGCATGGGCGTGCCCTGGGGCGCGCCGAACGATCTGAACACCTATATGGCCATGGTCAACGCCGTGCCGTCCGGCTGGCACTGGTCGGCCTTCTCGCTGGGTCGCGACCAGATGGCCTATGTGGCCGCAGCGGTGCTCGCCGGCGGCAATGTGCGCGTCGGGCTCGAAGACAATCTGTTCCTCGAAAAGGGCGTGCCGGCGACGAACGCGCAGCTTGTCGAACGCGCGGTCGGCATCATCGAGCGCATGGGCGCGCGCGTGATCGGGCCGCAGGAGGTGCGTGACCGGCTCGGGCTCGTCAAGAGGCCGCCGCTATGAAGGCCGCGATCATCGGGGGCGGGGTGATCGGCGGCGGCTGGGCGGCCCGCTTCCTGCTCAATGGCTGGGACGTGGCGGTCCACGACCCCGACCCTGACGCCCAGCGCAAGGTCGGCGCGGTGATCGACGGGGCGCGCAGGTCGATGCCCGCGCTCTATGACCGGCCCTTGCCCGCCGAGGGCGATCTGTCCTTCGCGGACAGGCTGGACGATGTCGTCGCGGGCGCCGACTGGGTGCAGGAAAGCGTGCCCGAACGCATTGCGCTCAAGCACGCCGTCCTCGGCGCGGTTTGCGACGCGGCGCCGGGCGATGCCGTGATCGGATCGTCGACGTCCGGCTTCACGCCGTCCGAGCTCAATGCCCAAGGGGGGCGCGCCATCGTCGCCCACCCCTTCAACCCGGTCTATCTGCTGCCGCTGGTCGAACTGGTCGGCGACGCCGGGACCTGCGACCGCGCCGCCGCCGTCCTGCGCGGGCTCGGCATGTATCCGCTGGTCGTGCGCGGGGAGATCGCGGCCCACATCGCCGACCGGCTCCTGGAAGCGGTCTGGCGCGAGGCGTTGTGGCTCGTCCGCGACGGCGTTGCGACAACGGCGGAAATCGACGAGGCCATCCGTATGGGCTTCGGCCTGCGCTGGGCGCAGATGGGCCTGTTCGAGACCTATCGCATCGCAGGCGGCGAGGCGGGGATGGCCCATTTCATCGCCCAGTTCGGACCGGCCCTCAAATGGCCGTGGACGAAGCTGACCGACGTGCCAGAACTGACCGATGCGCTCGTCGAGACGATCGCGGCACAGTCGGATGCGCAGTCGGGCCATATGTCGATCGCGGAGCTGGAGACGCTGCGCGACGCCAACCTGGTCGGCATGCTGCGACACTTGAAGACGACGCGTTCAGGGGCTGGCGGCGTCATTGCCGCCCATGAAGAGATGCTTGACCGCGCTCATTCGCCCGCGACCGGCGCGGTGTGAGGCGGCGCCGGCGCGCCCCTTTGCGCCGGCTTTGCATCCTGGTTTCCGGTCGGCTGGAGCGGCAGGGACACCTGAAAGCACGAACCGTCGGCGGACGTGCTGGCAAGGCCGATCGTGCCGCCGAGGCGTTCGGTGATCTGGCGGCATATGGCAAGGCCGAGGCCCGACCCGCCGCGATCGCCGGCCGTGTTCAGCCAGTCGCGCCCGAACTTCGAAAAAAGGCTGTCGCGAAGGGCCGGCGCGATGCCCGGCCCTGTGTCGATGATCGAGACCAGTGCCTCCCCGCCGCGCCGCTCGATGCGCGCGATCACCCTTGGGTCCGGCGGATCGGAGAACTTGATGGCGTTCGACAGCAGGTTGAGGAAGACCTGCTTGAGCCGGTCGGGATCGGCGCGGACCCGGACCGGCCCGGCCGGAAGCTCGGTCAGCACGCGCACGCCGCGCCGTTCGGCGAGACTCATCATCGTATCGATCGATCCCGACAGGAGCGCCTTCAGCTCGACCGGCTCCATGTTCCAGGCGATCTGGCCGCTTTCCATGGCGCTCAGGTCGAGGATCTCGTCGAGCAGCCGCGTCAGGCGCTGGCTCTCCTGCTTGACGATCTGGACGAAGCGGCGCGAGTGGGGCGTGTCGAGCGTTTCGGCCTCCGACAAAAGTTCGGCGAACGAGCGGATCGAGGTCATCGGGGTGCGCAATTCGTGGCTGACGCGGCTTAGAAAGTCGTCCTTCATCTGGTCGAGCCGCTGCAATGTCTCGTTGGCCGCCTTGAGCTTTTCGGCCGTCTCCTGAAGTTCTGCCGACTTGCGTTCCAGCTCCTGGCTGTAGCGGATCGCCGCGCGGGTCTCGTCGAGAAGGGCCATCACCGTATCGACGCTCAGCGGCGCGCCCTTGACGATGCGCGAGACCATCAGCCGCGCCGAGGCGGCGCCGATGCCCGATGCGAGCGCGCGCTCGACCCGGGTGATGAAATGGGCGTCCGGCAGGGGATCGCGGCCGGGCCGGCCTTGCATTGCGGCCTCGCTGTCGAACACCTCTTCGGTGCGCGCCGGACCCAGCACCCGTTCGGCCACGCGGCGCAGATCCTCGACCGAGGCCGAGCGTGGCAGCACCGGTTCGCCCTCCGAAGCCGGCCGCCGGAAGATGTCGACGAAGATGGCGCCTTGCAGCCGGCCGATCGGGTTGGTCCGGGTCGACGCCGACACGAGCACGAAGGCGCCGATGTTGAGCGAAAGGCTCCAGAAGGTGGCGTGGACGAGCGGGTCCCAGCCCGATGCGCCGAACAGCGCCGTCGGCGCCAGCGCCGCGATGCCGAACGGCCCCGAGGCGAGGATGGCCTCGATGCCCGGCAGGGGCAGGCTGGGCAGCACCAGCGTATAGGCCCAGACCGCAAAGCCCGCGCAAAGGCCGGCGATGGCGCCGTGCCGGTTGGCCGCCTGCCAGAACAGCGCGCCGACCAGCGCGGGCAGGAACTGGGCGACGCCGGCGAACGAGATCAGTCCGATCGAGGCGAGCGCGCCGCCGCCGGTGGCCGAGCGGTAGTAGACGTAACCGAGCGCCAGGATGCCGGCGATCGATACACGCCGCACCACAAGGATCGTGCGCGACAGGTCCCGGGGCACGCGTCCGCCGAGCCGGCCGTTGAGCAGGAGCGGCAGCGCCAGATGGTTGGAGATCATGATCGACAGGGCGATCGAGGAGATGATCACCATCGACGTGCCCGCCGAAAGCCCGCCGATGAAGGCGATCAGCGCCAGCTCATGACGGCCGGCGGTGAGCGGCACCCAAAGAACGAAAAGGTCCGGATCGGCGGTCGCCGGCAGCTTGGCCAGCCCGGCCGCGGCGATCGGCAGGACGAACAGGCTGATCAGAAACAGATAGAGCGGGAACAGCCAGGCGGCGGTCGCCAGATGCCGTTCGTTGCGGTTCTCCACGGCCATCACCTGGAACTGGCGCGGCAGGCAGACGATCGCCGCGGCCGAAAGGAAGGTCACCGTGATCCAGCGCGCCTCGCCGCCCGGGGCAATGGTGGCGAGGCGGGCCAGCGCGGCCTCCAGCGCCGGCGCCCGGTCGGCGCCCTCGCCGGGCGCGAGCATGAAGACGACGAACAGGCCGATCATCATCAGCGCGGCCAGCTTGACGATCGATTCGAAGGCGATGGCGGTGACGACGCCCGGATGGCTCTCGTCGGCCGCCAGCCGCCGCGTTCCGAACAGGATCACGAACACGCCCATCACGATCGCCACCCAAAGGCCCGTGTCGGCCCAGATGCCGATCCGGGGGCGGCGGACGGTGAAGCCCGCATCGGCATAGACGAGCCCCTCGAACGCCGTGGTGATGCCCTTGAGCTGAAGGGCGATGTAAGGGGTGATCGCGGTGATCGCCATCACGGTGACGATGATGGAAACCAGCGCGCTCTTGCCGTAGCGCGCCGACAGGAAGTCGGCGATCGAGGTGATCTGCTGGCTTCTTGAAATGCGCACGATCTTGCGCAGGACCAGCCACCAGCCCAGGAACACGATGGTCGGCCCGATATAGATGGTCAGGAATTCGAGCCCGTTGCGAACCGCCGAGCCGACCGCGCCGTAGAAGGTCCATGCGGTGCAGTAGACCGCCAGAGAAAGGGTGTAGACCACCGGCGAATTGATGATTGGCCAGCGTCCGCGTTCGGCCGCGCGGTCGCTGGCCCATGCGATGACGAACAGGCCCGCCAGATAGGCGACGCCGACGACAAGGACGAGGGCGGGCGACAGCATCGCCGGCTACGGCCCGTGCCGCTCCGGCCCCCTCCGGGGCGGCAAGGCGCGGCGGGCAACGATCGCGCAAAGACCGATGGCGGCCGCCCAGATCCCGAACGTGTAGAGCGCCAGAAGGGGTATGCCCAGCAAAGAAACCGGGCGGTCGAACAGACCCAGCACCGGCGGCGTCAGCAGGATCGCCGCAAGGGCCGGCACGATCCAGCGCAACTCGGCCCAAAGAGCCGTGGGCGTGCGGTCAGGTTCCATGGTCGGCCTCGCGCGAGCCCTTTGCGCCGGCGCCGATCAGCCGCGCGATCTGGGCGAGCAGGTCGCGATTGGCGAACGGCTTGGTCACGAAAGCGTTCGCGCCCAGCGCGATCATGCGCTTGCGGTCGGCGTCCTGCCCCTTGGCGGTCAGCACGAGCACCGGAACGGTCTTGCCGAACGCCGCGGCGCGCAGATCGCCGAGAATCGCAAAGCCGTCCTTGCCGGGCAGCATCGCGTCCAGAATGACCAGGTCGGGCCGCTCCCGCTCTATGGCCGCATTGACCTCGCCGCCTTTCTGCACGGCGACCAGCTTATAGCCTTCCCGCCCCAGCAGGAAGGTCAGCGACTCAAGGATGAAGGGTTCATCCTCGGCGATGAGAATCCGGGACGTCATATCGGTCGGCTTCCTCCCCGGCCGCAAGCGCGGCGGACCCTCGCGCTCCGGCCTGGCCGCATCATTTCACATCTGCGCGGCAACGTCCAACGCGCCCCGCCGGTAAGGGGGCGCCGAGGGTGCTGCGGCGCTGTCCGGCCGGTCGAGCCGCAGCGCGGGGAAGGCGCGCTGGTCGCAGCCGGCCCGCGTGCACGCGCGGCATTCCCAGCCGACGGGCGCGGCATGTCCCGGGCCGAGCGCGTCGGCGTGGACGATGCGGCCGCCATGATGGGCTTCGCAGGCCAGCATGATCGCATAGCGCGCCTCGGGTCTGGCGCTCGACGATGTGCCCTTGCGCACCTGGCGGGCCATGAACAGCAGGTGCCGGCCGTCCGGCATGGCCGCGCGCTGCGCGACCAGACGGTCGGTCGCAAAAGCGCCGTAAAGCGCCCAAAGCGGACAGGCGCCGCCGAATTGCGGCATGCGCAGGCCCGGCAGCGAAAAGCGCTTGGAGATGTTGCCTGCGGGGTCGGCGCGCACGAAGGCGAACGGCACGCCCGCAGCGCCTGGCCGCCGCAGCGTGACCAGCCGGTGCGCCACCTGCTCGAAGCTGGCGTTGAAGCGCGCCTGCAGGTGCGCCAGGTCGTAGCGGCCGCTCTCGGCCGCTTCCAGGAACCGTTCATAGGGCATCAGCACGGTGCCGGCGCCGTAGCGGGCCAGCGCATCGGGGTCGATCGCCACCGTCAGCAGCTCGCGCCGG
>NZ_CFIFWG010000020.1:19950-24813 GCF_984466335.1 Roseitalea sp.
CGCGTGCGTGCCTGGTCCGACGAGAAACTAGCCGTCGCCGCGATCTGTTCGATCGCATCGGCCAGTTCGCGCGCCGCCAGTTCGCGCGCCAGCGTGAAACGGACCGTCGCCTCCGGCGCGCCCGCGGGCAGGACGATGGCGTCTCCGCAAGAAGCGCCGGCCTCGCCACGGCCGACCGTGACGCCGTGGCGATCTTCCAGGCGCGCGGCCAGAACGGCGCTCAGGCCGAGCCCGTGGCCGGGCAATGTATCGACGATGCGCGGGGCGGCCTCTTCGATGGTGGCAAAGAAATTGCCGTGATCGATGATGAAGTCCTCCACCTCGCGCGCGGGCGTTGCGGCCGGGGTCGTCGCGTCCGGGCCTTCGAGCATGTCGAGCATGGCGCGGGCGCTGGCGGTGAGCCGGTCCGACGCCTTGGCGATGATATCGACGAAACGCTGGCGTTCGGCCGGCTCAAGTCCCGGATATTGGGCGAGGATCTCGGCGGCCGAGCGGATCGCGGTGATCTCGGTCAGCGTCCGGTGGCTGAGCGTGACCAGTGCCGGATCGCGGTTGAGCCGATCCGACAGGGCGAGCGCGGCGTCTCGCGCCTCCTGCCGGTCGCGATTGAGCCGGATCAGCGTGCGGGCCCATTGTGGATGGCGGCTGGCCAGGTCGGTGGACGCCTCACCGGCCAGATCGACGAGGTCCAGCGCGCTCGTCAGCTCGGCGAGCTCATCGGCAAGGCGCGCGTCCCGGCTCGCCGACAGGAACTCCAGGTCCACGTCGAGCGCTTCGGCCGCCTGCTTGAGCAGCGCGCCGGCGATCAGCCGCTTGTCGTTCTCGATCAGGCTCAGATAGGCGGTCGAGATCGAAAGGCGCCCGGCCAGTTCGCGTTGGGCCATGCCGAGCGCGCGGCGGCGCTCGCGGATTCTCTGGCCGATCAGGATGCGCGACATGCCCGGATTGTAAACATATTTACAGCCCCGACAAGGCGACATCCGCAAGTTAACACAAATGCCGGACTGCCCGCGATTGCCGTTTCAGCTCTTTGATTGCCGTTCTATCCTGGCATCAAGGCGTGGAGGGCGCGCGGGTGCGCGGCGCATGTCCGGGGAGTGATCAGGGAGGATCATCATGAAGTTTACAAAACGCAGCGCGTCTCGCCGATCCGTGCTCAGAGCAGGCGCCGCGCTCGCCGGCGCGCTGGCGACGCCTCATGTCTTCGTCAGGAACGCGTGGGCGCAGGGCACGTGCGCCACGCTCGGCAATTTCCCCGTGGAGGGGCCCGAGGTGGTGTTCGGCTTTTCGGTGCCCAAGACCGGCGCCTATGCCGACGAGGGCGCCGACGAATTGCGGGCGCAGGAACTGGCCGTCCAGCATATCAACGAGGGCGGCGGCATCCTGAACACGCTACAGCCGCTGGCGCTGACCGGCCAGGGCGTGCTGGGCAAGAAGGTGACGTTCGTCACCGGCGACGACCAGACCAATCCCGACGCCACACGCCAGGTGGCCCGGCGCATGATCGAGCGCGACGGCGTGATCATGTTCAATGGCGGCTCGTCGTCGGCGACCGCCGTCGCGGCCCAGTCGCTGGCCCAGGAACTGGGCGTGGTCTTCATGAACGGGCTGACGCACGCCAACGAGACCACCGGCAAGGACCGCCGGCGCTACGGCTTCCGGCAGTTCTTCAACAGCCATATGACGGGCCTGGCGCTGGGGCCGGTGCTGGCCGACAATTACGGCACCGACCGCGCCGCCTTCCACCTGGTCGCCGACTATAATTGGGGCCACTCCACCTCGGGCGCCATGAAGGACGCGACCGAGGCGCAGGGCTGGTCGACGGTCAACCGGATCTCCACCCCGCTGGGCGCCACCGACTATTCGCAGTTCCTGACCGCGTTCGTGAACTCGGACGCCGACGTGCTGATGCTGAACCATTACGGCAACGACATGGTCAACTCGGTGACCCAGGCGGTGCAGTTCGGCATTCGCGACATGCAGAAGAACGGCCGCCAGGTCGAGCTTGTCGTGCCGCTCTATTCGCGCCTGATGGCGCAGGGCGCCGGCGACAATATCGAGGGTGTGTTCGGCACCACCAACTGGAACTGGTCGCTCGACAATCCCGGCGCGAAGGCGTTCGTGGACAGCTTCACCGAAAGGTACGGCTTCCCGCCGAGCCAGGCCGCGCACACCTGCTATGTTCAGGTGATCCTTTATGCCGATGCCTGCGAGCGGGCCGGCACCTTCTATGCGCCCGAGGTCATCGCCGCGCTCGAAGATCACGAATATGAAGGCGACGGCTACAATTCGCCCAGCCTTTACCGCGCCGAGGACCATCAGTCCTTCCATGACGTGTTCCTGGTGCGCGGCAAGTCGGCCTCCGAGCGCGCCTCCGAATTCGACCTGCTTCAGATCGTCGCCGAGGTGCCGCGCGCGACGGTCGAATATCCGGTCGACACGTTCGAAGGGGAACTGGGGCCATATTGCTCGACCGCCTAGCGTCCCCGAATCTGAAGTTCGCTGGATTTGCAGCGGGCTCGGTGCGAACTTCGGATTCGATAAGGATACCGGATAAGCTATTGTATCTGATGTGCTCTTTGGATTTGAGGTTTCCGTGACGGGTTCGCTGAAACAAGGATAGGAACTTCAAATCCACCACACTGGCGGCGGTCGGCGCGAACCCCGGTGCCGGGTGCCCGCCGCCCGGCGCCGCGCCGACGCAAGGGGCATGACGGGCTCCCGCCACCCACGGCGCGCCGGAGGACCATATGGACATCAACGCCTTTTTCCTACAGGTGCTGACGGGGTTGCAGCTCGGCGCGATCTACGCCCTGATCGCGCTTGGCCTGACGCTGATCTTCGGCACGCTGGGATTTGTCAATTTCGCCCATGGCGCGCTCTATGTGATCGCCATCTATGCGGCGGTGACGATCGCCGCCCAGGCCGGTTTCGCGGTCGCGATCGTTCTGGTGCCGCTTTTGCTGTTCCTGGTCGGCATCGTCTTCGAGCGCGGCCTGATCCGGCATTTCTACACCCGTCCCCACACCGACCAGATCCTGATCACCTTCGGCCTTGCCATCGTTGTCGAGGAAGTGATGAAATGGTGGTTCGGCGCCAACAACATCCCGTTCGTGCTGCCCGAATGGGGCGACGGGCTGATGGTGTTCTATTCGGACTGGAGCGCGGTCCCGGCGGTCCCGGTGTTCCAGGAGGCGCCGGCCCTGTGGCTGCCGTTCATCGACGGGTTCGTGACCTATCAATATTGGCGCGTGATCCTGATCGGCGTGTCGCTGGCGACCGTGGCGGGCCTTTTCGCCCTGTTGCAGTTCACCCGGTTCGGCCTGGTCGTGCGGGCCGGCATGCGCGACCCGGAGATGCTGCGGTTCCTGGGCATCAACATCGCGCAGAAATTCGCCATCGTCGTCGGGCTTGGCGCGGCGATCGCGGGCATTGCCGGCGTGTTCGGCGGGCCGATCACCCAGGTGACGCCTGGCGTCGGCATGGCGCTTCTGGTGCCCTCCTTCCTGGTCGTCGTCATCGGCGGCATGGGCTCGCTGTCGGGCGCGCTGGTGGCCGCGATCCTGATCGGCATGGCGCTGAGCTTTTCGGCCGAGATCGCCGATCTTCAGCAGATCGTCATCTATCTGATCGCCGTCATCGTCCTTCTGGTGAGACCGCGCGGCCTGTTCGGCAAGAAGGGAGTGTTCGAATGAGCACACGAACCGTCAGCGCTCCCGTCCGCCCCGCCGCCGCAACAGGGGCCGGCATGCGCGCCATGGGCCGGGAAGCCTCGATCCTCCTGATCTTCTCGGCGATCGTCCTGTCCATGCCGTTCTGGCTGCCGCTGCTGGGCGGCTATGAGGGCCTTGCGACCAAGATCATGGTGTGGGCGATCTTCGCGGTGGGCTTCGACATCCTGCTCGGCTTCACCGGCCTTTTGTCGTTCGGCCACGCCGCCTTCTTCGGCGGCGCGGCCTATGTGACCGGCTACGTCTTCCGCGACCACACCTCCGAAATCATCGTCGCCTTCATCGCCTCGCAGGTGGGCGTGGTGGTGCTGGCGGCGGCGATCGGCTTTTTGTCGCTGCGCCGCACCGGCATCTACTTCTCGATCCTGACGCTGGCCTTCGCCGAGATGATGTTCGCCGCCGCGCTCGCCATCTTCGCGCCGTTCACGGGCGGCTATGACGGGCTGACCATGCGCACCACGCCGACCCTGCTCGGCATGCCGATGCAGGGGCTCTACGTGTTCTACATGGGCGCGTTCATGCTGATCTTCGGCTTTGCGGTCGCGCGCATGATCAAGAATTCCGCCTTCGGGCTGATGCTGCGGTCGATCAAGGAAAACCCGATGCGTCTGCAATATACCGGCGTCAATGTGTGGGCCTACAAGATGGCCGCCTTCATGATCTCGGCGCATTTCGCCGGCGTCGCCGGCTTCCTGATGGTGGTCTACGAGCCCTATGTGGCGACCAAGTTCCTGCACTGGTCGACGTCCGGCGAAGTCGTGATCATGTCGGTCATCGGCGGCGTGGGCACGCTGTTCGGGCCGATCATCGGCGCCGGCTTCCTGATGTATTTCGAGAACGTCATCCAGGCGGCGATCGGCGACCAGTGGAAGCTGGTGCTGGGCATCGTCTTCGTGCTGGTCGTCATCTTCCTGCCCGGCGGCTTCGTCCAGCTCGGGCAGATGGTCTGGAAGGCGACGGGCCACAGGGTGCGCGCGCGCCGGCACAATGTGCCGGACATGGAGCCGGACGCGGCGCGCGACCGGAACCTTGGCTAAGGGGGAGTGAGCATGGACCAGGTTCAGACATCGGCTCCGGCCGCCGCCAATCTCACGCCCCCGCCGCGCCCGGCCGCATCGGCCGAGACCATTTT
>NZ_CFIFWG010000021.1:0-9837 GCF_984466335.1 Roseitalea sp.
GTCGATCGTAAAAGGCCGCCGTGCAATACGACCCACGACCGACGAACAACGACCGACTCAGTTACTTCTTCTTCCCTGCGATCGGCTTGGCAGGCCCCTTGCGGGTGCGGGCGTTGGTATGGGTGCGCTGGCCGCGCACAGGCAAGCTGCGGCGATGGCGCAGCCCGCGATAGCAGCCAAGGTCCATCAGGCGCTTGACGTTCATCGAGGTCTCGCGGCGCAGATCGCCCTCGACCTGATAGGCGCGGTCGATCGTCTCGCGGATCGACAGAACCTCGGCGTCGGTCAGTTCATGGACGCGGCGGGCCGGATCGATATTGTTCCTGGCGACGATATCGCCGGCGAATTTCGGGCCGATCCCATGAATGTACTGCAATGCGATCACAACGCGCTTTGCCGTCGGTATGTTGACGCCAGCGATACGGGCCACGCGGCTTCTCCTTCGATGCCCGGCGGGCCGGGTCTTTCGTCCTGTCCGGGGGTCCGGGTGTTATGGGTAGCGCCATCGATCAAAATGAAGGGACCGGAGCGGAAAGCCGCAACCGACCCTTGTCAATACGCAGGCGTAATAGGCGGTGCATATCGGGGAATCGCGGTGCGATGTCAACTCCCCGGCATCATGTTTTTGCCCTTGGCGCGCGCCTCAGAGTTCGTCCAGCACGGCGGCGATCTGCTCGCCGACCCCATCGATCGAAGCCATTGCGTCGACCGGGCGGAGCTTGCCCTTGGCATGATAATAACCGATCAGCGCCGCCGTCTTCTTGTGGTACTCGCGCAGGCGCTCATCGAAGACCTGAGGATTGTCGTCCTTGCGCACGGGCTGGCCGGCCGCGGCCGCCTCCTGGGCGCGCTTGACGATCCGGCCCACAAGGGCCTTGTCGTCGACGACCAGTTCGATCACCGCGTCGAGCGCGATGCCCTTGTCGGCCAAAATCGCCTCGACCGCGTCGGCCTGGGCGAGCGTGCGCGGATAGCCGTCCAGAATGAAGCCGCCCGCGCAGTCGGGCGCGTCGATCCGCTCGGAGACGATCGCATTGACGATATCGTCGGAGACGAGTTCGCCTGCGTCCATGATCGCCTTGGCGCGCCGGCCGACCTCGGTGCCGGCGGCAACGGCCGCGCGCAGCATGTCCCCGGTCGATAGCTGCACGATGCCGTGCCGATCCGCCAGGACGCGGGCCTGCGTGCCCTTGCCCGCCCCAGGCGGACCCAGCAATATCAATCTCATCTGCGCTTTTTCCCCCCACGCAGCTTGGACTTCTTGATCAAGCCCTCATACTGGTGGGCGATGAGATGTCCCTGCACCTGCGCCACCGTATCGAGCGTCACGCTGACGACGATCAGCAGCGACGTGCCTCCGAGATAAAACGGCACGCCGGTGCCCGCAATGAGAAATTCGGGCAACAGGCACACAAGAACGAGATAGATGGCGCCGACCACGGTGATGCGCGTCAGGACGTGGTCGATATATTCGGCCGTGCGCTGGCCGGGCCTGATACCCGGAATGAAGCCGGAATGATTCTTCAGATTGTCGGCCGTGTCCTGCGGGTTGAACACGATGGCCGTGTAGAAGAAGGCGAAGAAGGCGATCATCACAGCATAGAAGATCATGTAGAGCGGCTGGCCATGGCCCAGCGCGGCGAGCACGGCGGTGCCCCATTCGGGCAGGGTCGAGGTGTCGGAAAAGCCCGCCAGCGTCGCCGGCAGCAAGAGCAGCGAGGAGGCGAAGATGGGCGGAATGACGCCGGCCGTGTTCAGCTTGAGCGGCAGGTGCGAGGTGTCGCCCTGGAACATGCGGTTGCCGACCTGGCGCTTGGGATACTGGATCAGGAGCCGCCTTTGGGCGCGCTCGACGAAGACGATCAGCGCGATCACGGCGATCGCCAGGACGATGATGGCGATGATGAACGGCGTCGACATGGCGCCGGTGCGGCCCAGTTCGAGCGTGCCGGCGACCGCCCCGGGCAGCCCGGCGACGATGCCGGCGAAGATGATCAGCGAGACGCCGTTGCCGATGCCGCGCGCGGTGATCTGCTCGCCGAGCCACAAAAGGAACATGGTGCCGCCGACCAGCGTGATCACCGTGGAGATGCGGAAGAACCAGCCCGGATCGGCGACGATGTTGGCGCCGCTCTCAAGGCCGACGGCGATCCCGTAGGATTGCAGCGTCGCCAGCAACACCGTCAGATAGCGCGTATACTGGTTGATGACCTTGCGGCCCTGCTCGCCTTCCTTCTTGAGCTGCTCCAGCGTCGGGATGACCGACGTCATGAGCTGCACGGCGATGGCGGCCGAGATGTAGGGCATGATGCCGAGCGCGAACACGGCCATGCGCTCGACCGCGCCGCCGGTGAACATGTTGAACATGCCCAAGATGCCGCCCGCCTGGTTGGCGAAAGCCTGGGCATAGGCCTCCATGTTCAGACCCGGAATGGGAATGTAGGTGCCGAGCCGGTAGACAAGAAGGACGCCCAGCGTGAACCAGATGCGCTGCTTGAGCTCGGTGGCCTTGGCGAATGCGCCGAAGTTGAGATTGGCTGCGAGCTGTTCGGCGGCAGAAGCCATGAACGGTCTCCGTCTTGGGGCGCTCTCGCGCCGGTCGGGCCAGGCAAGCGCCGATCCCCGGCGGCGCGTTCGCGGATCTGGTCGCACATAGGCGCTGGCCCCGTGGGGCGCAAGCCGAAACCGAGGCCGAACCGGCGGCTCGGCCTCACATTGGCGTGGGTTCAGGCGTCGGCCGCTTCGGCGTCCGGCCTGGCTCCGGCGGCGAGAATGGTCACCGACCCGCCGGCCTTTTCGATCTTCTCGACGGCGGCCCTGGAGGCGCCGGCCACTTCGAGCGCGAATTTGGTCTTGGCCGCGCCGTCGGCCAGAACGCGAACGCCGTCCCGGACGCGGCGCAGGACGCCGGCCTCGACCAGCGCCTCGGCCGTCACGGGCTTCTTGGCGTCCAGCCTGCCGGCCTCGACGGCCTGTTCGAGCCGGGCGATCGACACGATGTTGTAGTCGGTCGAAAAAGGCGCGGTGAAGCCGCGCTTGGGCAGGCGCCGGTAGAGCGGGTTCTGACCGCCCTCAAAGCCCTTGATCGCCACGCCCGAGCGGGACTTCTGGCCCTTGACGCCCCGGCCGGACGTCTTGCCCTTGCCCGAGCCGATGCCGCGGCCGACGCGCACGCGCTTCTTGCGCGCGCCTTCATTGTCGCGCAGTTCGTTCAGTCTCATCGGGTCTCTCCGAAGCTCACTGTTCGTCCACGATGCGCACCAGATGGCGCACCTTGCGGATCATGCCGCGCACGGCCGGCGTGTCTTCCAGGGTGCGGCGGCGGTGCATCTTGTTCAAACCCAGCCCGATCAGCGTCTGGCGCTGGTCGGCGGGACGGCGGATCGGCGAGCCGGTCTGCTCGACGGTGATGGTCTTGCTTGCCTCGGCCATGGTGCTATTCCTCCGCGCCGATCAGTTCACGGCGGCGCGCCTGGAGCGTGGAATGCTTGATGCCGCGCTGGGCGGCGATGTCCTTGGGATGCATCTGCCGCTTGAGCGCGTCGAAGGTGGCACGAACCATGTTGTAAGGGTTCGAGGTCCCGGTCGACTTGGCGACCACATCATGCATGCCGACGGTCTCGAAGACGGCGCGCATCGGGCCGCCGGCGATGATGCCGGTGCCGGGCGGCGCCGCGCGCAGCAACACCTTGCCGGCGCCGTGACGGCCCTCGACGTCGTGATGCAGCGTCCGGCCGGACCTGAGCGGCACGAAGATCATATCGCGCTTGGCGCTCTCGGTCGCCTTGCGGATGGCCTCGGGCACCTCGCGCGCCTTGCCGTGGCCGAAACCGACCCGGCCCTTCTGGTCGCCGACGACGACGAGCGCGGCGAAGCCGAAACGCCGGCCGCCCTTCACCACCTTGGCGACACGGTTGATGTGAACGAGCTTGTCGACGAATTCGCTTTCGGCCTCGTCGCGATCACGCCTGCGATCGCGATCCCGTCCGCGCTGCCCGCGCTCCTGTGCCATGTCCTTGTCCCTTGTTCTTTTCCGGTCTCTGGCGGTTGGTTCTGCCCGGCGGTCATCCCGCCGGACGGTTCGATGATCAGAAGTTGAGCCCGCCCTCGCGGGCGGCGTCGGCCAGCGCCTTGACGCGGCCGTGGAAGAGATAGGCGCCGCGGTCGAAGACGACGTCGGTGACGCCGGCCTTGGCGGCACGCTCGGCGACGAGCTTGCCGACGGCGGCGGCGGCATCCGTGTCGGCGCCGGTCTTCAGCGCCTTCCTCAGGTCGGCATCGAGCGTGGAGGCGGCGGCCAGCGTCCGGCCGGCGCTGTCGTCGATCACCTGGGCGTAGATGTTCCTGGAGGACCGGAACACGGAGAGGCGCGGCCGGCCGCTCCCGACCTTCTTGAGCTGGCGACGCACGCGGCTGGCGCGCTTGACCAGGGCCTGTTTGGAAGCTGGCATGGTTGCGATTCCCTACTTCTTCTTGCCTTCCTTGCGGACGATCGTCTCTTCGGCGTATTTGACGCCCTTGCCCTTATAGGGCTCGGGCGGGCGGAATTGGCGGATCTCGGCGGCGACCTGCCCGAGCTGCTGCTTGTCGATGCCGGACAGGACGATCTCGGTCGGCTTGGGCGTTACCGCTGCAACGCCCTCGGGCAGTTCATAGATCACATCATGGCTGTAGCCGAGCGCCAATTGGAGCTTCTTGCCCTGCATGGCGGCGCGGTAGCCCACGCCGTTGATCTCCAGCTTGCGCTCGAAACCGCTTTTGACGCCGGTCATGATGTTCTCGATCATGGTGCGCGACATGCCCCATTTGGAGCGGGCGTCCTTGGTCTGCTGGCGCGGCTCGACGCTGATGGCGCCTTCCTGCATGGCGACCAGGACCTCGTCGTTGACCACATAGGTCAACTCGCCCCTGGGGCCCTTGGCGGTCACGGTCTGCCCGTCGACCGAGGCGGTCACGCCCTGGGGAATTGCGACCGGCTTCTTTCCGATACGAGACATGGCTTTATCCGTCCGTGTTCACACTTCGGTGGAGAGGGCGGGCCGGCATCAGAAGACGCGGCACAGATATTCTCCGCCGACATTCTTCTCGCGGGCCTCGTGATCGGCCATCACACCTTGCGGGGTCGAAAGGATGGCGATGCCAAGACCGTTGGCGACATGCTCGATCGACCTGGCGCCGACATAGACCCGTCGACCGGGCTTCGAGACGCGCTCGATCCTGCGGATGACCGGTTCGTTTTCATAATATTTCAATTCGATCTCGAATTCGGACTTGCCGTTGCCGAACTCGATCTGGCTGTAGCCGCGGATATAGCCCTCGGACTGCAACACGTCGAGGACGCGCGCGCGCAGCTTGGAAGCCGGCGTCGAGATCGAATTCTTGTGGCGATGCAGGCCGTTGCGGATGCGGGTCAGCATATCGCCGACGGGATCGGAAACCGACATTGAAGCCTCCCCTTACCAGCTCGACTTGACCACGCCCGGCACCTTGCCGAGCGAGCCCAGTTCACGCAGCGCGATGCGCGACATTTTCAGTTTGCGGTAGTAACCGCGCGGACGGCCCGAAACCTCGCAGCGGTTGCGCACGCGCACCCTGGCCGAGTTGCGCGGCATCTCGCTCAGCTTGAGCGTTGCGCGGAAGCGCTCCTCGATCGGGCGCGAGCGATCCATCACGACGGCCTTGAGTTCGGCGCGCTTTCTCGCATGGCGGTCGACCAGCTTGCGCCGGTGCCTGTTCTTTTCGACTGCGCTGACTTTTGCCATCTGGCTTTCCTTTCTACGCCCGCCGTCAGTGCTGCTGGCTGAACGGGAAGTTGAAGGCACGCAGCAGTTCGCGCGCCTCCTCGTCCGTCTTCGCACTCGTGCAAACGATGATGTCCATGCCCCGAACCTTGTCGACCTTGTCGTAATTGATCTCGGGGAAGACGATTTGCTCCTTCAGGCCCATGGCGAAGTTGCCGCGGCCGTCGAAGCTCCTGGGATTCAGGCCCCGGAAATCGCGAACGCGCGGCAAGGCGATGTTCACGAGCCGGTCCATGAATTCATACATGCGGTTGCCGCGCAGCGTCACCTTGGCGCCCAGCGGCATCTCCTCGCGCACCTTGAAGCCGGCAATCGAGTTGCGCGCGCGCGTGACGACGGCCTTCTGGCCGGTGATCAGCGACAGTTCCTCGGCGGCGGCGGCGGGACGCTTGGAATCGGTGACGGCGTCGCCGACGCCCATGTTCACGACAATCTTTTCGACCTTGGGGATCTGCATCAAATTGTCATAGTTGAAGCGCTCGCGCAGCTCGCCGCGAATGGCGTCGCGATATTTGGTCTTCAACCGGGGCTCATAGGCGGTGTCAGCCATCGATCACTTCTCCGGAGCGCTTGGCGAAGCGCATTTTCTTGCCGTCTTCGAGGCGGAAGCCCACGCGGGTCGGCTTGCCGTCCTTGGGGTCCGCGACCGCCAGGTTCGACAGGTCGATCGGCGCTTCCTTGGCAATGATGCCCGCCTCGCGCGATGCGGTCTGGCGCTGGTGGCGCCTGACCATGTTGATGCCGGCCACCAGCGCGGCGCCGTCCTTCGGCATCACCTGGATCACGCTGCCCCTGCGGCCCTTGTCCTTGCCGGCGAGCACGACGACCTCGTCGCCCTTCTTGATCTTCTGCATCGGACCTGTTCCTTAAAGCACTTCGGGAGCCAGCGAAATGATCTTCATGTGGCTTCTGGCGCGCAGCTCGCGCGGCACGGGGCCGAAGATGCGGGTGCCAACCGGCTCCTTGTTGTTGTTGACCAGAACGGCGGCGTTGCCGTCGAACCGGATGACGCTGCCGTCGGGGCGACGGATGTCCTTTGCGGTGCGCACGACGACCGCCTTCATCACATCGCCCTTCTTGACGCGGCCGCGCGGGATCGCCTCCTTGACCGACACGACGATGATGTCACCGACGGACGCATATTTTCGCTTCGAGCCGCCCAGCACCTTGATGCACTGGACGCGGCGCGCGCCGGAATTGTCGGCGACATCGAGATTTGTCTGCATCTGAATCATGACGCGATGCCCTTGTTCTTCTTGTCAAACAGCGCCGCAGCGCTCCGTCCTCATCCTTCGGCGCCCGCCGCCGCCTCGTCCGCCAGCACGGCCCAGCGCTTGTTCCTGGAGACCGGCGCGCATTCGACGATGCGCACCATGTCGCCCACCTTGAACCGGTTGGCCTCGTCATGGGCCTGGTAGCGCTTTGTGCGGCGCACGGTCTTCTTCATCAGCGGGTGCGAGAAGCGGCGCTCGACGCGCACGACCACCGTCTTGTCGTTCTTGTCGCTGACCACGACGCCCTGCAATATTCGTTTCGGCATGTCCGTTACCCTTGGGCCTTTCCGGCGCTGGCCTTTTCGGCCGCGATCGTCTTGATGCGGGCGATGTCGCGGCGCACCTGGCGCACCCGCGCCGCGTTTTCGAGCTGTCCCGTCGCCGCCTGGAAGCGCAGCGAGAACTGTTCCTTCTTCAATTCGGCCAGCTTGTCGGCCATCTCGTCGGCGGTCATCGCCCGAACGTCTACGGCTTTCATCGCGGTTACTCCTATTCGGCGATGCGCTGAATGAAGCGCGTCTTGACCGACAGTTTGGCGGCCCCAAGGCGCAACGCCTCGCGCGCCACGTCCTCGGGCACGCCGTCGATTTCGAACATCACCCGCCCCGGCTTGACGCGCGCGGCCCAATGGTCGACCGAGCCCTTGCCCTTGCCCATGCGCACCTCGGTCGGCTTGGAGGTGACCGGCACGTCGGGGAAGACGCGGATCCAGACGCGGCCGGCGCGCTTCATATGGCGGGTGATCGCGCGGCGGGCCGCCTCGATCTCGCGCGCGTTGACGCGGTTCGGCTCCAGCGCCTTAAGGCCGTAGGCGCCGAAGTTGAGATCCGTGCCGCCCTTGGCGTGCCCGCGGATCCGGCCCTTGAACTGCTTGCGGAACTTGGTCCGTTTGGGTTGCAACATCTACTTCACTCCTGCCCGCGATCAGGCGTTCTCGCGGCGGCGGGAGCCCGAACCGGGGGCGTCCTGCTCGCTGGCGCGGCGCTCGGACGCCATCGGGTCGTGTTCGAGGATCTCGCCCTTGAAGATCCAGACCTTGATGCCGATGATGCCGTAGGCGGTCTCGGCTTCGGCGGTGCCGTAATCGACGTCGGCGCGCAGCGTGTGCAGCGGCACGCGGCCCTCGCGGTACCATTCGGTGCGGGCGATCTCGGCGCCGCCCAGGCGACCGGCCGAGTTGATCCGGATGCCCTCGGCGCCAAGGCGCATGGCCGACTGGACCGCGCGCTTCATGGCGCGGCGGAAGGCGACGCGGCGCTCAAGCTGCTGGGCGATCGACTGGGCGACGAGCGTCGCGTCGATCTCGGGCTTGCGCACCTCGACGATGTTCAGAACGGTGTCGGCGTCGGTGAAGGTCGACAGTTTGCGGCGCAGCTTCTCGATGTCGGCGCCCTTCTTGCCGATGATGATGCCCGGACGCGCCGAGTGGATCGTCACGCGGCACTTCTTGTGCGGACGCTCGATCACGATCTTGGAGACGGCGGCCTGCTTGAGTTCCTTTTCCAGATATCGGCGGATCCTGAGGTCCTCGTGCAGAAGCTGGCCGTATTCGCCGGTGTTGGCGTACCAGCGCGAATCCCAGGTGCGGTTGACGCCGAGGCGGAACCCGACCGGATTGATCTTCTGGCCCATCAGGCGGCCTCCTCTTCGACTTCGCGCACGACGATCGTCAGGTGCGAGAAAGGTTTGGTGATCCGGCTGGCCCGGCCGCGCCCGCGCGCGTGAAAGCGCTTCATGACGATCGACTTGCCCACATAGGCTTCCGACACGACCAGCGCGTCGACATCGAGGTCATGATTGTTCTCGGCGTTGGCGATGGCGGACTCCAGCGTCTTGCGCACCGTGCCGGCGATCCGCTTGCGCGAGAATTCGAGATCGGCCAGCGCCGCATCGACCTTCTTGCCGCGGATCATCTGGGCGACGAGGTTGAGCTTCTGCGGGCTGACACGGACCATCCGCGCCACCGCGCGGGCCTCATTGTCGGCCAGCCGCCGTTCTGCCTTCGGCTTGCCCATCGTTACTTCCTTCTCGCCTTCTTGTCGGCGCCATGGCCGTAATAGGTGCGCGTCGGCGCGAACTCGCCGAACTTGTGGCCGACCATGTCCTCGGACACGGACACCGGAATATGCTTCTTGCCGTTATAGACGCCGAAGGTCAGGCCCACGAACTGCGGCATGATGGTCGAGCGCCGGGACCAGATCTTGATGACGTCATTGCGACCGGATTCACGGGCCTTCTCCGCCTTCTTGAGCAGATAGCCGTCGACGAACGGGCCTTTCCAAACTGAACGAGCCATGAAGCGGTGTCCTTACTTCTTGCGCTGGTGGCGCGAGCGCATGATGAATTTGTCGGTCTGCCTGTTCGAGCGCGTGCGCTTGCCCTTGGTCGGCTTGCCCCAGGGGGTGACCGGATGGCGGCCGCCCGAGGTGCGGCCCTCGCCGCCGCCATGGGGGTGGTCGACCGGGTTCATGACGACGCCGCGCACATGCGGCCGGCGACCGAGCCAACGCTTGCGGCCCGCCTTGCCCAGATTGATGTTGGCGTGGTCGGGGTTGGAGACGGCGCCGACCGTGGCAAAGCAGCTCTGCTGCACCAGGCGCTGCTCGCCCGAGTTCAGCCGCAGGATCGCCATGCCCTGGTCGCGGCCGACAAGCTGCGCATAGGCGCCGGCCGAACGGGCCACCTGGGCGCCCTTGCCGGGCTTGAGTTCGACATTGTGGACGATCGTGCCGACCGGCATGGCACCCAGCGGCATCGCATTG
>NZ_CFIFWG010000021.1:9847-24607 GCF_984466335.1 Roseitalea sp.
ACCTTGTCGCCCGGTTGCAGGCGCTGCGGCGCCAGAATGTAGCTCAGCTCGCCATCGTCATATTTGATCAGCGCGATGAAGGCGGTGCGGTTGGGGTCGTATTCGAGCCGCTCGACGGTCGCCGGCACATCGTGCTTGCGCCGCTTGAAATCGATCCTGCGATAGGTCCGCTTGTGGCCGCCGCCAATGTGGCGGGCGGTCATCCGGCCGACATTGTTGCGGCCGCCCGACTTGCTCAGCCCCTCGGTCAGCGCCTTGACGGGCGCGCCCTTGTGCAGGCCGGACCGGTCGACGATGACCAGCTGGCGCTGGCCGGGCGTCGTCGGTTTGAATTTCTTCAGTGCCATCGTCTTTTCTCCCGGACCCGCCTAAAGGCCCGTTGCGACGTCGATCGACTGGCCTTCGGCCAGCGTCACGATCGCCATCTTCTTGTCGGACTGACGCCCCTTGATGCCGCGGAAACGCTTGGTCTTGCCCTTGCGGTTCAACGTGTTGACGGCCTTGACCTTGACCGAGAACAGCGCCTCGACGGCAGCCTTAATCTCAGGCTTTGAGGCGTCTCGCGCCACGTTGAAGACGACCTGGTTGTTCTCGGACACAAGCGTCGACTTCTCGGTGATCACCGGCGAGACGAGCACGTCGTAATGGCGAAGGTCGGTCATTGGAAGCGCTCCTCAAGAGCCGCGACCGCATCCTTGGACAGGACCAGCGTGTTGCGGCGCAAGATGTCATAGACGTTGATGCCGGCGAGCGGCAGAACGTCGACATTGGGGATGTTGGCGGCCGCCTTCCTGAAACCGTCGTCCAGTTCGAGACCGCCGACGACCAGCGCGTTCGACAGGCCAAGCCCGGCAAGCTGTGCCGCCAGCGTCCTGGTCTTGGCGTCCCCGGAGGCAAGCTGCTCGACGACGATCAGGCCGCCCTGCCTCGCCTTGGCAGAAAGCGCGTGGCGCAGCGCCAGCGCGCGCACCTTCTTGGGCAGGCCGATCGCATGGTCGCGACTGTGCGGGCCGTGCGCCTTGCCGCCGCCGCGGAACTGCGGCGCCGATGCGGCATGATGCCGGGCGCGTCCCGTACCCTTCTGGCGGTACATTTTCGCGCCGGTCTTGGCGACATCCGAACGCCCCTTGGTCTGGTGCGTGCCGGCGCGCCGCTTGGCGAGCTGGTACTGGACCATGCGCTGCAAAATGTCCGCGCGCGGCTCAAGGCCGAACACATCGTCCTTGAGCGTGATCTTGCCGGCCGACTTGCCGGCGAGCGTGGTCACGGTGAGTTCCATTATTCGGCTCCCTGCTGGAGGGGGGCTTCAGCGGCGACGGCGCGAAGCGCGGCCGGGATCGGGGCCTCGGACGGAACCGGCCGCTTGACGGCGTCGCGGACCAGGATCCAGGCGCCCTTGGAGCCGGGGATCGCGCCCTTGACGAGGATCAGGCCGCGATCATCGTCGGTCGAGACCACTTCGAGGTTCTGCGTGGTCACGCGCCTGGCGCCCATATGGCCGGCCATCTTCTTGCCCTTGAACACCTTGCCGGGGTCCTGACACTGGCCGGTGGAGCCGTGCGAACGGTGCGAGATGGAGTTGCCGTGGGTGGCGCGCCCGCCGCCGAAATTGTGGCGCTTCATGACGCCGGCAAACCCCTTGCCCTGGCTGGTGCCCGTCACGTCGACCTTCTGGCCGGGCACGAAATGGCTGGCGACCAGTTCCGCCCCGACATCGAGCATGTTGTCGGCGCTGACACGGAATTCGGCCAGCTTGCGCTTGGGCTCGACGGAGGCCTTGGCGAAGTGGCCGCGCATGGCCTTGGAGACGTTCTTGGGCTTGGCGAAGCCCACGCCGAGCTGGACGGCGTCATAGCCGTGCGTGTCGGCGGTGCGCTGCGCCACCACCTGGCAGTTCTCCAGCCGCAGCACCGTCACCGGCAGGTTGACGCCCTCGTCGGTGTAGACGCGCGTCATGCCCAGCTTCTGTGCAATCACTCCTGAACGCATCGGTTCGTTCCTCATGAGTCGGTCGTCAGTCGTTGTTCGTCGCTCGAAACTCGGTTCGCTCGGTCACCGCGCGGTCCTTCCGACCGGCGACCGACGAACCGCGACCGACCCCCTACAGTTTGATTTCCACATCCACGCCGGCCGCAAGATCCAGCTTCATCAGCGCATCGACCGTCTGCGGCGTCGGGTCGACGATGTCCAAAAGCCGTTTATGGGTGCGCATTTCGAACTGCTCGCGGCTCTTCTTGTCGATGTGCGGCGAGCGGTTGACGGTGAACTTCTCGATGCGCGTGGGCAGCGGTACGGGGCCGCGCACGCCAGCGCCGGTGCGCTTGGCGGTCGAGACAATCTCGCGGGTCGACGCATCCAGCACGCGGTGGTCGAACGCCTTGAGGCGGATGCGAATGTTCTGGCCGTTCATGGGACCAATTCCTCGTTCAAATCAAAGAGCGCGGCATTGTGTGCCGCGCTCTGGAAGCGTCCGTGGCAGCGTCATTCGATGATTTTTGCGACGATGCCCGCGCCGACGGTCCGGCCGCCCTCGCGGATGGCAAAGCGCAGCCGCTCCTCCATGGCGATCGGCGTGATCAGTTCCACGTTCATCTCCGCATTGTCCCCCGGCATCACCATCTCGGTCCCCTCGGGCAGCGTCACCTCACCGGTCACGTCCGTCGTCCGGAAATAGAACTGCGGGCGGTACTTGTTGAAGAACGGCGTGTGGCGCCCGCCCTCCTCCTTGGTCAGAATATACGCCTCGGCCGCGAACTTCTTGTGCGGCTTCACGGAGCCGGGCTTGCACAGCACCTGACCGCGCTCGACGCCGTCGCGGTCCACACCGCGCAAAAGCGCGCCGATATTGTCGCCCGCCTCGCCACGGTCCAGAAGCTTGCGGAACATCTCGACGCCCGTGCACGTCGTCTTGGACGTCTCGCGGATCCCCACGATCTCGATCTCGTCGCCCACATTGATAACCCCGCGCTCAACGCGCCCCGTCACCACGGTGCCACGGCCCGAAATCGAGAACACGTCCTCGATCGGCATCAAGAACGGCTGGTCGATCGGCCGGTCCGGCGTCGGAATCGCCTCATCGACCGCCGCCATCAGCGCACGGATCGCATCCTCGCCCTGCCCCTTGTCTCCCCCTTCAAGCGCCGCAAGCGCAGACCCCTTGACAACAGGAATGTCGTCGCCGGGAAAATCGTACGACGACAAAAGCTCGCGCACCTCCATCTCGACAAGCTCCAAAAGCTCATCGTCGTCGACCTGGTCCACCTTGTTCAGAAACACCACGATCGCAGGAACGCCAACCTGACGCGCAAGCAAAATGTGCTCGCGCGTCTGCGGCATCGGGCCGTCCGCCGCAGAAACAACCAGAATCGCGCCGTCCATCTGCGCAGCGCCCGTGATCATGTTCTTCACATAGTCCGCATGCCCAGGGCAGTCCACATGCGCATAGTGGCGCGCATCGGTCTCATACTCGACATGCGCCGTCGAGATCGTGATCCCACGCGCCTTCTCCTCAGGCGCGGCATCAATCTGGTCATAGGCCTTGAAATCGCCGAAAAACTTCGTAATCGCAGCCGTCAGAGACGTCTTGCCATGGTCAACGTGACCAATCGTGCCGATGTTAACATGCGGCTTCGTACGCTCAAACTTTTCCTTCGCCATTTTCCGTCCTGCCTGTCAAAACCAAGCGGAATCCCGTGCGATCCCGTCACGAGCGCGCGACATAAGGGTTTGACGCCGAACGCGCAAGTGCCGGCGCGGCGGGGCGAACGGCGTTTTGAGCGGCCGGCAAATCGGTGTATGGTGCGGCCCTCGTCCCATCCCTGAGTTGCGCTGCCGTGAAACGGATCCTGGTCACCGGCGCCAGCGGCTTTGTCGGCCGGCACCTCGTGCCGGCGCTCGCCCGATCCGGCCACGCGCCGGTGGCCCTCGTCCGCGACCCGCACCGGCGCGCAGCGCTCGATCGGCTGTTTGGGGACATCGAAACGCAGGACCTGGCCGCCCTGCCGGACAGCGCGGGCGACGAACGGTTCGACGCCGTCGTGCACCTTGCCGGCATCGCCGACGCCCATGGCGGCAGCGGAGCGGGCGCAGGCGCCATCATGGCCGCCAATGCCGGCCTGACCGGGACCATCGCCCGGTTTGCCGCCGCCTCCGGCACGCCCCGCCTCATCTTTGTCAGCAGCATCCTCGCGCTCGGCCCCAACCACGCCGCACGCCCGCTCGACGACGACACGCCGCCCGCACCCGACACGGCCTACGGGCGCTCCAAGCTCGCCGCCGAAGACCATGTGGCCGCCTTCGCCGATGCCGGCGGGCTCGGCGTCAGCCTCAGGCCGCCCCTCGTCGTCGGGCCGGACGCGGGCGGCAACTGGGCGCGGCTGATGCGGCTGGCCGACACCGGCTGGCCGCTGCCCTTCGCCGCGATCCGCAACCGCCGCAGCCTGCTGCCCGTGGACATGCTGTGCCGGGCGATCCTGACCCTGATCGACGCACCGGCGAACGGCGGGCTTTCGGGCCGCTATGCGCTGGCCGATCCGCGCCCGGTCTCGCTCGCCGAGACCGTCGCGCGGCTCCGGTCCGGCATGGGCCGTCCGCCACGCCTGGTGCCGTTCCCGGGGGCGTCGCTTGCGCTGGCGGGCCGCCTGACCGGGCGCGCACGCCTGCTGCGCGCGCTGACGGGCGATCTGGCCGTGCGGCCGGACCGGTTCCTTTCGACCTTCGATTTCGCGCCCGAAACCGCGATCGGCGCGGCGATCGAGGCGTGCGGCCGCGCCTACGCGCAAAGGGGCTCGCCATGATCAAGCGCGCGTTCGATCTTCTCGTCGCCCTTCTCGCGCTGATCGTGCTCGGCCCGCTGCTCGGCCTTCTGGTGGCTCTGGTCCGGCTGGATTCGCCCGGACCGGGCATCTTCCGGCAGGCGCGCGTCGGCCGGTTCGAGCGGCCCTTCGTCTGCTACAAGCTGCGGACGATGCGGACGGGCACGCGCAACGCGCCCAGCCACGAAGTCGGCCAGGCCGCGCTGACACGGCTTGGCGGCGTGCTGCGCCGGACCAAGCTCGACGAACTGCCGCAGCTCTGCAACGTCGTGCGCGGACAGATGAGCTTCGTCGGCCCGCGACCCTGCCTGCCCTCCCAGACCGAACTGATCGCGGCGCGGCGCGAACGCGGCGTGTTCGAGATCAGACCGGGCATCACCGGCATCGCCCAGGTGGCGGGCGTCGACATGTCCGACCCCGAGCGCCTGGCAGAGCTGGACGCGCGATATCTGGCGACGCACAGCTTGCGGACGGATATCGGGCTGATCGCGCGCACGGCCTTTGGTGCGGGTGGCGGCGACCGCGTTGCGCCCCCGGCCTCGGGGGCAGGCGGATCGGCGCGCGGCGAACGATGACCGCGCCCGTGCCACGACCGGCGGGCCCATCGGCTTGATCGAGTTGGAAACGGGTGGTACGGGCACGATCTCAGCCAGCCGATGGGGCAATATGGGCAATGACGCGCTGAACAAGGCCTATCTCGTCCTGCTATACGCTCTGCTCGGGTTCGGCGGCTCGCTGTTCGCGGCGCTGGTCATCGGCGCGCTGTGCTTCTGTCTGGGCAAGTTCGCGGCCGGCCGCCTGCGGTGGACGACCGGCAAGGTGGCCTGGTCGATCGCCCTTGCCGGCTTTGCCTACTATCTGAGCGGCGCGCTGATGGTCGCCTTGCAGCCGGACGACGACAATCTGTCACTGCTTTGGGAACGGGCCCCTTTTCTGGGCTTCCTGCCGCTCTTGGTGCAGATGTGCCTGTCCGATCGCGCCAGCCTGCGCCAGGGGCTGGAGACCGGCGCGCTGATCGGCGCGTTCGGGCTCGCCGTCTGGATCGCGGTGGAGCTGGCGCGGTTCCCCGGCGAGATCGCCGAGTTCAGGGCGCGCGGGCCGTCGGGCAATTCCGGGCCGCTGGCAACGACGGCGGCGTTCCTGTTCACCGTCAACCTGTTCGCCGCCGCGCACCGGGCAGGCCGGCGGCGCGTGCTCGCCGCCACCGGCGCGCTGCTTGCCGCGCTGGCCGTGGGACTGTCGGGCATGCGCACCGTCCTGCCCGCGCTCGTCCTGATCCCGATCCTGTGCCTGGTCGCGTTTCCCCAAGTGCGCCGCTCGGCGCTGCGCCCGGTCAACCTTGCGGCCATCGCCACCGGCATGGCGCTTTTCGCCGCCATCGCGGGCTCGCTGATCGCGAGCCGGGTCGGCGACGTTGTGGCCTACGCGGCGGAAAGCGGGCTGCGGCCCAGCGCAACCGATTCCCTCGGCCAGCGGATCGCCATGTGGAGCTGCGCTTGGGACGCGTTCGAACTGGCGCCGCTGTTCGGCCTCGGTCGCGCGGGCGCGCAAGCGTTCCTGACGGGCTGCACCCTCGACATCACCGGCAAGGCAATGGCCTACAGCCACTATCACAATGCCGCGCTCACCGCGCTCGCGTCCGGCGGCCTCATCGAGTTCGGCGTGACGGCTGCGCTGCTGCTGGTTCCGGCCTTCTGGGCCTGGCGCCGCCGGGCCGAGCCGGAGGCCCGCTATGGCTGCGCGCTGATCGCGGCGATCCTGATCATCTACGGGCTCAACGGCATCGCGAACATCATGCTCGACCACGACATTCATGACGCGCTCTACATTCACGCAATGACGGTCGGCTTGGCGATGATCGCCCTGTCGGACCGCCGGGCGGACGAGGGCCCGTCGCGGGGTCAGGCCGGAAGCGCCGGATAGGCGGCGGCGAAGGGAGGGCGTTCGGCACAGTTTGCCGCAATGGCCGCGATGCGCGCCAGATCGCCGGTCTCGGCGTCCCAGCGCCCGGCATTGTAGAGCTGCGGCATCAGGCATATCTCGGCCAGGCCCGGCCGGTCGCCATGGCAAAAGGCGCCGGTGCGCGGATGGTCGAGCAGCGCCTCGAACGCGGCAAGGCCCCTGCGGATGAAGTGCCGCATCCAGGCGCGCGTCGTGTCCCCGCCCCCACCTGCCAGGCCCGTCACATGCGCCGCGACCGACGTGTTGCAGATCGGATGGATGTCGATGGCGATGACATGGGCCAGCGCCCGCACCCGCGCCCGGCCCGCCGCATCGTCGGGCAGAAAGCCGCAGCCGCGCGTCTCATCGAGATATTCGATGATCGCCATGGATTGCGTCAGGCGCAGCCCGTCCAGTTCGAGCACGGGCACGAACCCTTGCGGATTGCGGCCAAGATGGGCGTCCGAGCGCTGCTCGCCGGCGACCAGATCCACAGGCACGGTCTCAAAGTCGATGCCCGCCAGATTGAGCGCGATACGCGCGCGGTAGCTCGCCGACGAGCGCCAGTAATCGTAAAGGACGGCAGTGCTCATACCGGCGTTTCCCCCTCTTCGGCGCCCGGCGAGCGGACGGCAGCCATGGCGCGCGCTATGTCGGACATGGCGGGCGCCCGATCTCGACAAACAAGATGCCCTTCTCGGTCATATCGCCGGCGAAAGCGGATTGCCGGATCATCGGGCAAGCGCCACGCTCTGTTCGATGGCGCCGAAGATGGAGTGGCCCGACGCATCCTTCATGGCGATGCGCACCGTGTCGCCATCGCCCATGAAGGGCGTCTCGGGCGCGCCATCGTTTATCGTTTCGATCATCCGGATCTCGGCGATGCAGGAATAGCCCTTGCCGCCTTTGGAAACGGGCTTGCCGGGCGAGCCGTCCGGGCCCTTGTTAGAGACCGTGCCCGAGCCGACGATCGTGCCGGCGGCGAGCGTCCGCGTTTTCGCCGCGTGCGCGATCAGCGTGCCGAAGTCGAAAACCATGTCAGCGCCGGCGTCGGCGCGGCCGAACGCCTCGCCGTTCAGATCGACCCGCAGCGGCAGGTGCACCATGCCGCCGCGCCAGGCTTCGCCCAGCGCATCGGGCGTCACCGCGCAGGGCGAAAAGGCGCTGGCGGGCTTGGACTGGAAAAAGCCGAACCCCTTGGCCAGTTCGCCGGGGATCAGCCCGCGCAGCGACACGTCATTGACCAGCATGACCAGGCGGATCGCGGCAAGCGCCTCCTCCCGGCTTGCCCCCATCGGCACGTCGCCGGTGATCACGGCCACCTCGCCCTCCATGTCGATGCCCCATTCGGTGGCCTCGCCCGGAAAGCGGATCGGATCGCGCGGGCCGAGGAAGCCGTCCGAGCCGCCCTGATAGAGCAGCGGATCGTGCTGGAAACTGTCGGGCATATCGGCGCCGCGCGCCCTGCGCACCAGTTCGACATGATTGACATAGGCCGAGCCGTCGGCCCATTGGTAGGCGCGCGGCAGCGGGCTTTCGCACTCATGCTCGTGGAAACGCTGCACCGGCTGCCAGCCGCCGGCAATGCCCTCGGCGACCCGTGCGAGCCTTGGAGCGAGATGCTCCCAGTCGTCGAGTGCCACCTGCAAGGTGCGCGCGATATGGCTGACGTCCGAGCATTGCGTCAGATCGTTCGAGACGACGACCAGCCGCCCGTCGCGCGTGCCGTCCCTGATGGTGGCGAGTTTCATGGTGGTCCCAACTTTTGTTTTTTGTCAGTGCCTTGCGGCCTACTTCTCGCCCGGCGTGCCGTCGAACTTCTTTTCGATGTCCGCCCAGCAGTCGATATAGTCGTCCTGCAACGGCATTTCGCGCGCCGCGAACGCCGTCAGGTGCTGCGGAAAGCGCGTCTCGAACATGAAGCTCATCGTGTCGTCGAGCTTGTCGGCCTTCAGATCGGCGTTGGAGGCGCCCTCGAAGGCATCGCGGTCCGGCCCGTGCGGCAGCATCATATTGTGCAGGCTGATGCCGCCGGGCACGAAGCCCTGCGGCTTGGCGTCATAGATGCCGTAAATGTTGCCCATCAGTTCGCTCATGATGTTCTTGTGATACCAGGGCGGACGGAAGGTATCCTCGGCCACCATCCAGCGCTCGCGGAACAGGACGAAATCGATATTTGCGGTGCCCGGCTGGCCCGACGGCGCGGTCAGCACGGTGAAGATCGACGGGTCGGGATGGTCGAACAGGATCGCGCCGACCGGCGAATAGGTTCTCAGATCATATTTGTAGGCGGCGTAATTGCCGTGCCAGGCGACCACATCGAGCGGCGAATGGCCGATCTTGGTGCGATGGAACCGGCCGCACCATTTGACGACCAGCGATGACGGCGCCTCGCGATCCTCGAAGGCGGCGACCGGGCATTTGAAGTCGCGCGGATTGGCCAGGCAGTTGGCGCCGATCGGCCCCCTGCCTGGAAGATCGAACGTCTGGCCGTAATTCTCGCAGACAAAGCCGCGCGCCGGACCTTCCGGCAACTCGACCCGGTAGACCAGGCCGCGCGGCAGGATGGCGATCTCCTTTGGCTCCAGATCGATCACGCCAAGCTCGGTGCAAAAGCGCAGGCGCCCTTCCTGCGGCACGACCAGCAGTTCGGAATCGGCGGAGTAGAAATACTCATCCTCCATCGACCGGTTGACCAGATAGATATGGCTGGCCATGCCCACTTGCGTGTTGACGTCGCCGGCGGTGGTCACCGTGCGCATGCCGGTCAGCCAGGTCAGCGCCTCGCCATCTTCGGGCAGCGGCACCGGGTCCCAGCGATACTGGCCGAGCGAGATGATGTCGTCGCGGATATGCGGCGCCGAGCGCCAATAGGGCACGTCGATCCTTTCAAAGCGCGAGGTGTGCCTGACGGACGGTCTTATCCGATAACACCAGGTGCGCTCGTTCTGGCCGCGCGGGGCGGTGAAGGCCGTGCCCGAAAGCTGTTCGGCATAAAGGCCGTAATTGCATTTTTGCGGGCTGTTCTGGCCCTGCGGCAGCGCGCCGGGCAGCGCTTCGGTCTCGAAATCGTTGCCGAAGCCGGGCATATAGCCCTCATGGGTGCCCACGGGCGTCGCGCCCCGCCGCATGGCGCGCATGGCTGTCTGACGGTTCATGGGTCGCCTCCCGGAACGATGGTCGCGTGATAATAGTTGAATTTGTAACCAGCAAGCGGCATGCTTGCCCGATGGACGATCCCGCCGACTTCGAGATCAGCACCTTTCTGCCCTACCTGCTCAATCAGGCGGCCGAGGAGACGGGCCTTTCGTTCCAGCATCACTATAAGAGCCGATACGGCATGCTGCGCACCGAGTGGCGCGTCCTTTTCCATCTGGGGCGCTATGGCGAGCAGACGGCCAACGAGATCGGCGCGCGCGCCAGGATGCACAAGACCAAGATCAGCCGCGCCGTCGCCGCGCTGGCGACCAAGCGGTTCCTGACGCGCAGGCGCGTCGAAAGCGACAAGCGGCGGGAGATGCTGACGCTGACGCGGGCCGGCGAACGCGCCTATGCCGATCTGAGCGCCAGGGCGCGCGACTATGATGCGCAGTTGATGGAGACGCTGAGCACGCAGGAACAGGCGGTTCTGAAGCGCGCGCTGATGCGGATCGCGCGGCTCGACGGCTGACGGCGCGACGGGAAGGCTGGAGCGGGTAGCGGGAATCGAACCCGCACCAAGAGCTTGGAAGGCTCGTGTGATACCATTTCACCATACCCGCGGGGCGGGGACGAAGCCCCGCCAGCCCGGCACGCCGATGGTGGAGGAGGCTGGATTCGAACCAGCGTAGGCATAGCCAACGGATTTACAGTCCGTCTCCTTTAACCACTCGGACACTCCTCCATGCGGCAAGTGCCGGCCCGGTGCGACCGTGCCGCACCGGCGCGTCTTATGATGCGGGCCTTTGGCGCTGTCAACACGGCGCGGCCCGCCAATCGGCATATGGGCACGAAATGCATGCCGCGCCAATCGGGCGTTCGCTTTGAACCTCCGCAACGCTATAGAAGGCCATGACCGATGGCGGACAAAGCGGGGGCAAGGATGCCCATTATGCACGCTTGAGGCGCGGGCACCGCAACCGCATGCGCGCGCGCGGCGAGGCGACCGATCCGGCGATTCCCGCCCAAGGGCGCGTGTTCCTTTACGGGCTGCACACGGCGCGCGCCGCGCTCGACAATCCGGACCGGACGATCCACCGCCTGCTGGCGACGGAAAACGCGCTCGGCCGGCTGGGCATCGCCGACCCGTCCGCCCTGCCCTTTGCCGTTGAGATCGTGCGGCCGCCGGCGATCGACGCGCTGACGGGACCGGATGCGGTGCATCAGGGCGTGCTCGTCGAGGCCGAGCCGCTGGCCGCGCTGACCCTCGAAGAGCTGGGCGATGGGCGCCTTGTCATCGTGCTGGACCAGGTGACCGATCCGCACAATGTCGGCGCGCTGATGCGCTCGGGCGTGGCGCTGGCCGCCGACGCGCTGGTGACGACCGCGCGCCACAGCCCGGCCGAATCGGGCGTGCTTGCCAAGGCGGCGTCCGGCGCGCTCGAACATCTGCCGCTGATCCGGGTGCGCAATCTGGCCAATGCGATCAGCGAGCTGAACGATCGCGGCTTTCAGAGCATCGGCCTCGACTCAGAAGGCCCCGCGCCGCTCGAACAGACAGTTTGCGGCACGCGAATCGCGCTGGTGATGGGCGCCGAAGGCAAGGGCCTGCGCGAAAGGACACGCGCCACCGTGACCGACCTCGCCCGGCTCGACATGCCCGGCGCGATCAGGTCGCTGAA
The DNA here is from genome assembly GCF_984466335.1 of Roseitalea sp. Classification (NCBI taxonomy): domain Bacteria; kingdom Pseudomonadati; phylum Pseudomonadota; class Alphaproteobacteria; order Hyphomicrobiales; family Ahrensiaceae; genus Roseitalea; species Roseitalea sp. The sequence goes on from NZ_CFIFWG010000021.1 coordinate 21,423, forward strand.
CGTATCGAACGCGGCGATCCTGGCGCTTTACCTGGCGCGGCGGCACCTTGGCGCGGCCGGCTGAGACATCGCCTCAACCGTGCCGCCAGATCCGCCGGACGGCCGGCCGTGCCGGTCGCCCGCAACCTATTTTGGCCGCTTTTTGGCGCCAAGGCGCGGCCGAAGGGGTCTTCATTCGGCAAAGGACGGAAAAACGATGAACGCAAAGACACTGACGGCGCTTGCAAGCATGCTCGTCTTCACCGCCGCCTGCACGACGACCGACCCGTTCACCGGCCAGCCGCAGGCGAGCCGCGCTGCGATCGGGGCGGGCCTTGGCGCCGTCGCCGGCGCGGGCCTTGGCGTTCTGGCCGGGGGCGACGACGGCCGCAACGCGCTGATCGGGGCGGGCATCGGCGCGCTCGCCGGCGGCGCGGCGGGCAGCTATATGGACCGGCAGCAGGCCGAGTTGCGCGCCCAGCTTCAGGGCACCGGCGTCTCGGTGACGCGCGTGGGCGACACGATCGTGCTGAACATGCCGTCCAACATCACCTTCGCAACCGATCAGGACCAGGTGATCGCGGCCTTCTTCCCCACGCTCGATTCGGTCGCGCTCGTCCTGCAACGCTACGACCGGACGCTGATCAACGTCTACGGTCACACCGATTCGACTGGCGGCGACAACTACAACCAGGCACTGTCGCAGCGCCGCGCCCAGTCGGTCGCCACCTATCTGGGCAGGCGCGGCATCAACCCGCAGCGGTTCCTGGTCAGCGGCTTCGGCGAAAGCCGGCCGGTCGCCGACAATGCGACCGAGGTGGGCCGTGCGCTCAACCGGCGCGTCGAGATCGAGATCGTGCCGCTGAGCTGACATCGATCCCGACGGGGGCGTGAATGCGGTCGTCACGGACCTGGTCCAGCCAAGCGGACTGGCTTTTTCAGTCGACGAGGTCCTCCTTTATGCGGCCGATAGCGGCCAGACCAAAGATGGTGCGGGCGGCGGGACTCGAACCCGCACGGCGCAAGGCCTCCGGATTTTAAGTCCGGTATGTCTACCGGTTCCATCACGCCCGCTGCGCGTCCCTGTCTATGGGAGGCATGCCGGCCTGTCCACGGTCAGGCCGAACGGCGCACCTGCGGCGCGAACACCCGGTCGGCGATGCCGGCGAGCACCGGATAGACGCCGGGTCCGCCGGCGACCACGCGCGCGCCAAGCTCCAGGCTCGTGGCCGGATCGAACGGCGCCACCGTGCCGCCCGCCTCCTCGACCATCAGCAGGCCAGCAAGACAGTCCCAGCAGTTCATATGCTCTTCCACATAGCCGATCAGCCGCCCCCCGGCGACATAGGCAAGGCCGAGCGCCCCCGATGCGTTGCGGAAGAACATGCCCCTGTGATCGACGATGGCCCGGACGAGCCCGACCGCGATCTCAGGCTCGGTGCGCCCGGAAACGCCGACCATGACGGAGCCTTCGGCGAGAGAGGCCGCGGCGCTCGCGCGCATCGGCTTGCCGTTGACGAAGGCGCCGCCGCCGCGGGCCGCCGAGAACAACTCGCCGGAGGCCGGCTCGTGGATCGCGCCGACGACCGTCTCGCCCCGATGGACGCAGGCGATCGCGACGCACCATTGCGGAATGCCACGCACGAAATTGGCGGTCCCGTCGATCGGGTCGATCACCCAGTCGAAGCCGGACGTCCCATGCATGCGGCCATGCTCCTCGCCGACGATTCCGTCCTGGGGATAGCGCGCCGCAATCGCCTGACGCACCAGCGTTTCGGTGTCGCGGTCGGCATTGGAGACCAGGTCCTGATGGCCCTTGCTTTCGATGGCGAGCGTGTCGATCGCCTCGAAATGTCCCTTGGCGAACAGGCCGGCACAGCGCGAAAGGTCAATGGCGAAGTCAAGACGTTCCTGATGGGGCATGGGGCAACCGGAAAGGGCGGAAGGTTCGGTGCGCGACATGTGCCGCATGTCGGGTCCGATGTCCATCGGGACGCGCAAAAAGAAAAAGAAACCGCCCGCGCGGACCGTCGCCCCGGGCGGCCGCGCAGCCGGGGGAAACGGGGCGATTGAAGCCCTCGACGCGGCGCGCTAAGACACCGCGACGAGCCCGGACGCAAGCCCATGAACGAAGACATCATCACCGCCGCCATGGTGGTCATCGGCGATGAAATCCTGTCCGGCCGCACGCGGGAGGGCAACGCGCAGCATCTGGCGCGGGTGCTCACGCAGGCCGGCATCGATCTACGCGAAGTGCGGGTGGTGGCCGACGATGCCGAGGCGATCGTCGAGGCCGTCAACGCGCTGCGCGCGCGCCGCACCTATCTGTTCACCTCCGGCGGAATCGGGCCGACCCATGACGACATCACCGCCGATGCCGTCGGCGCCGCGCTCGGCCTGCCGGTGGACAAGGACGAGCGGGCCATGCAGATCCTGGGCGCCCATTACGCGCGGCGCGGCGAGCCGTTCACCGAGACCCGCCAGCGCATGGCGCGCGCGCCCGAGGGCGCGGTCCTGATCGACAATCCGATCTCCGCCGCGCCGGGCTTCGTGATCGGCAATGTGCACGTCATGGCCGGCGTGCCGGCGATCTTCCAGGCCATGCTGGACAATGTGCTGCCAACGCTGCGCACCGGGCGCAAGCTCGCCTCCGAGGCGATCTTCTGCCGGTTCGGCGAAGGCGTCATCGGCACCCCGCTCGGCGCGATCCAGGCCAGCCATTCCGACACGATCATCGGCTCCTATCCGCGCTACGAGGACGGCGCGCACTGGACGGAGATCGTGATCCGTTCGGGCGACAAGGGCGCGATCGACAGGGCGGCGAACGATGTGCGGGCGATGCTGGAGGCGCTGGAGAAGAGTGAATGGTGAATAGGGGTGTGTTGACGCGCGCTCCGGCGGACCATTCACCCTCTCGCCGCCTTGCCATAGGCGCCGCGTCCCGCTATCGCGGCCCATCACGAAGCCGCCCTGCCCCAGCACGGAGCGCCCGCGCCATGGCCCTGCCCGACAAGTCCTTCCCCGTCTCCTGGGACCAGTTCCATCGCGACGCGCGCGCGCTTGCCTGGCGGGTGGCCTCGGTGCGCGAAGACTGGAAGGCGATCGTGACGATCACGCGCGGCGGGCTGGTGCCGGCGGCCATCGTCAGCCGCGAACTGGAAATCCGGATCATCGAGACGGTCTGCGTCGCCTCCTATCATGACTAT
>NZ_CFIFWG010000022.1:0-24377 GCF_984466335.1 Roseitalea sp.
GAGGTGGTTCATCAGGCGGTGATCACCGATGTCACGCGCACCTGCCGCTATCGCAACGGCCAGCTTCTCATGGCCGTGGCGGCGGCCGGCCGCGTGGTCAACGGCCCCATGGGCGCGCCGGGCGCGCTGGACCTGCCCGTCCGTGTGGCGATCCGCGCCGGCGACGAGCTGTCCTATTCGCAGCTCGGCCGCCTTGAGGTGATGATGGGCGGCGGCGCGACCCAGTTCATCTATCGCGACGACCAGATCGCGCTTCCCGAGCCCGAGGCGCGCAATCTCGTCGTGCTGGTCGGCTTCGACGAGGGCCCCTACGACACGCCCTGATCCCGGCGCCAGCCCGCAAGGGCGCTAACGTTTCGTTTACCATGGCGCTGAACGCCATGTTTACCCATCGCGGTAACCATGGGCCCGATCGCAGCTTCTCAGATCGGGTGCTTCATGTCTCGCGTACACCTGACCCTGCCGTCCGGCCGCAAGGCCCGACGGTCCGATCCGCCGCCGCTCCCGCTCGACACGATCGTTCCGGGCGATTGCGTGGCCGCCATGGAGCGGCTGCCGGAAAGGTCGGTCGACATGATCTTCGCCGATCCGCCCTACAATTTGCAGCTTGAGGGCGCCCTGCACCGGCCGGACCGCTCCAAGGTCGACGCCTGCGACGACGCCTGGGACCGTTTCGCCTCGTTCGAGGCCTACGATGCGTTCACGCGCGCCTGGCTTCTGGCCGCGCGCCGCGTCCTCAAGCCGACCGGCACGATCTGGGTGATCGGTTCCTACCACAACATCTTCCGCGTCGGCGCGTCCATGCAGGATCTGGGCTACTGGATCCTCAACGACGTCATCTGGCGCAAGACCAATCCGATGCCGAACTTTCGCGGCCGCCGGTTCCAGAACGCGCACGAGACGCTGATCTGGGCCAGCCGGGACCAGAAGGCCAAGGGCTACACCTTCAACTATGAATCGCTGAAGGCCGCCAATGAGGACCTGCAAATGCGGTCGGACTGGCTTTTCCCGATCTGCACCGGCGGCGAACGGCTCAAGGACGAGAACGGCGACAAGGTCCACCCGACCCAGAAGCCCGAGGCGCTGCTCGGCCGGCTCATGCTGGCCGCATCGAAACCCGGCGACGTGGTGCTCGACCCGTTCTTCGGCACCGGCACGACCGGCGCGGTCGCCAGGCGCCTTGGCCGGCATTTCATCGGCATCGAGCGTGAGCGCGCCTATATCGAGGCGGCCGAACGGCGCATCGCCGCGGTCGAGCCGATCGACGGGGCCAACCTGACGCTCGTCTCCGGCAAGCGCGCCCAGCCGCGCGTCGCCTTCCTCGCGCTCATCGAGGCGGGCCTTCTCGCGCCGGGTGCGACCCTGACCGACGCCGGGCGGCGCTGGACCGCGACCGTGCAGGCCGATGGTTCGCTGCGCGTCGGCAGCGACCAGGGTTCGATCCACAAGATGGGTGCGCGCGTGCAGGGTTTCGATGCCTGCAACGGCTGGTCTTTCTGGCACTACGAGGACGCCTCGGCTCTCAAGCCGATCGACGCGCTGCGCCAGCAGGTGCGTGACCGGATGGCCGCCGCTGGCTGACCGGCCGCCCATTGCCGCCCGGCGCCGTTCACGCCAGGCCAACACCGAAGCGCCGCAGGTCCGCGCGCCCTCCATTTGCCGCTGTCGAACACGATGCGGCGAATGGTCATGGCCGCTCCCTCAAAACGCGTCCGGCAGAGCGCGGGCGATTGCCTTTTTCATGACGGTGGGCAGCGCCTCGCCGGCGAGCGCGCCGGGTTCGGACCACCATTGCCGGCCCTTCGGCTGGGCGTCCCCGGTCGCCTTCCAGACCGTCAGTTCGAGCACGAAATGGGTGAAGACATGGCCGACCGTGCCGCACCGCTGCCAGCCGGGCCCTTCGACCGGCGCGGCGCCGGCGTCCGTCGCGCCGTCTGCGCGCGCCGTCCACCCCGAGGTGGGAACCTGCGCCATGCCGGCCAGAAGGCCCTTGTCCGGCCGCTTTTCCAACAGCACCGCTCCGTCGGGCCGGACCAGCACGAAGGCCGCGCCCACGCGCGTCGGCTTGTCCTTCTTCGGCGGCTTGACGGGGAAGCGCTCCGGCTCGCCGGCCTGAAGCGCCGCGCAATCGTTCCGCAGCGGGCAGTGCAGGCAGGCGGGCCGCCTTGGCGTGCAGATCGTCGCGCCCAGATCCATCATCGCCTGCGCGAAATCGCCCGGCCGCGCCGGATCGAGCATATCGGCCACCAGCGCCCGGATGGCCGGCTTGGCCCTGGGCAGCGGCGTGTCGATGGCTTCCAGCCGCGTGACGACGCGTTCCACATTGCCGTCGACGACTGGCGCGGGGATGTCGAACGCGATCGAGGCGATCGCCGCCGCCGTGTACTCGCCGATGCCGGGCAGGGCGCGCAGCGCGTCCAGGTCGGCCGGGAACCGCCCGCCATGATCGGCCATCACCGTGTCGGCGCATTTCTTGAGGTTGCGGGCGCGCGAATAATAGCCGAGCCCCGCCCAGGCCTTGAGGATGTCGTCTTCGGGCGCGGCGGCCAGCGCGGCCAGATCGGGCCAGCGCGCGGTAAAGGCGTGAAAATAGTCGCGCACGGCGGCGACCGTGGTCTGCTGAAGCATGATCTCCGACAGCCAGACGCGGTAGGGGTCGGGCCGGACGCCGCCCGCCCGCGCGCGCGGACCCACGCGCCAGGGCAGTTCGCGCGCATGGGTGTCGTACCAGGCAAGAAGCCCTGCGGCCGGGCTGTCGGAGATGGCGGAATCGGAGGAACCGAGCATGGACGCAGATAGGCAGGGACGGCCGCCATGCGCAATGGCGCGCCGCCGCCGCTTCCATCTCGTGGCGGAACGCTCTAGTCTTCGGCGATGGCCAAGCCCGCCGCCCGTCTCGTCAACGCCGTTCTCGACCCGGTGCTCGCAAAGCGCGCCGGCCTGTCGCTGTCGCTTGTCGATGCCTGGCGGGAGATCGCCGGCGCGCGCCTCGCCGAGGCGTCCTGTCCCCTCAAGATCGACTGGCCGCGCCGCGCCCATCGGGACGATCCGTTCGAGCCGGGCGTTCTGGTCGTGGCGGCGGAGGCGGCGGCCGCGCTGCACATCCAGCACCAGGGGGACGAAATCGTCGCGCGGATCAATGCCTTCATGGGCTTTGAGGCCATCGGCCGGATCAAGCTGGTCCAGAAGAGGCTGACCGTGGAAGCGCCCGCGCCCAGGCCCGCCCGCCCCCTCAGCGCCGAACAGCGGGACCGGATCGAAGCGCTCGCTGCGGAGTTCGACGATGAGGGGCTGCGTCAGGCCGTTCGGCGTCTCGGCCGCAGCGTGATCGCCGAGCGCGGCCGGTGACAGGCGGCAATCGGTCCGGCTGGTCCGCTTCCGTTTGGGCTCTATTTGCGTCTTCATGAGAACGCCAAAGAACGACACGGCGCCCCGTTCGGCCCGCGCGGCAATCGAGGTCTTCTATGACGGCGATTGCCCGGTCTGCCGGATCGAGGTGGGCTATTATGCCCGGATTGATCGGATCGGCGCGATCGTCTGGACCGACATTGCGGCGCTGACCGAGGCGCAATTGCCGGCCGGCAGGACGCGCTCGGAATTGCTCGGCCGTTTCCACGCGCGCGAGCGCGATGGCGGCCGATGGCATGTGGGCGTCGATGCCTTTGCCCGCATCTGGCGCGTCCTGCCGGTCTGGCGGCGCTTTGCCTTCCTGTTTTCGGTGCCGGGGCTTCGCGGCCTGGCCGAAATGGGCTATCGGGGTTTCCTGCGCTGGCAACGATGGCACCGCGCCCGCCGCGCCGAGGCGGCGCGCAACGCCGCTTGAGGAGACCATGTCCGCCGACCCGGCCGCACAACGCCCGTTCTGGGAGACCAAATCGCTCGCCGAGATGACCGCGCGCGAATGGGAAAGCCTGTGCGACGGATGCGGCAAGTGCTGCATGTCCAAGCTGATCGACGAGGAAACGGACGAGATACACCATACCACCGTCGCCTGCCGCCTGTTCGATGCCGCCACCTGCCGTTGCTCCGACTATGCGAACCGGCAGGACGAGGTGGCCGACTGCGTGCGTCTGACGCCGGACAATGTCCGCGAACTGGCCTGGCTGCCGAAGACCTGCGCCTACCGGCTGGTCGACGAGGGCAGGCCGCTCCACGATTGGCATCCGCTCGTCTCGGGCGATCCGATGAGCGTGCACGAGGCCGGCATGTCCGTTTTGGGGCGCGTGACGGCGCATGAACAGGATATGGCCCATGACGGCGACTATCTCGACCATCTCGTCGGCGGGGATCTGTGACCCAGCCATTGCCGTCGGCGCGGCGAAAGCCGGTGTCCGGCCGGAAAAGGGAAGGATCGGCCGCGTGACCGCCCGCTGCAATGCCACCGAACGGATCGCGCAGGTCTCATGGCGGGCGTGATCGACGTCCGGCCCCTGACGGCGATGGAGGCCGAGGCGCGCTTTGACGATCTGGCGCGTCTGCGCATCGCCGTCTTCCGCGCCTTCCCCTATCTCTATGACGGCGACATGGCCTATGAGCGGCGCTATCTCGCCACCTATATGGACGCGCCGGGCGCCTTCGTCGCCGGCGCGTTCGACGGCGATGCGCTGGTGGGCGCGTCGACCGCCGCGCCCCTTGGCGCGCACAAGGACGCGTTCGCCGCGCCTTTCGCCGCAAGGGGCCTCGACCCGGACGATTTCTTCTATTTCGGCGAATCGGTGCTGTTGCCGGACTATCGCGGACGGGGCGCGGGCGTCGCCTTCTTCGATCTGCGGGAGGCCGAAGCGCGGCGGCAGGGCTTTGCGCAATGCCTGTTCTCGGCCGTCATCCGCCCCGACGATCATCCCTTGCGTCCGGCCGGCCATGTTCCGCTCGACGGGTTCTGGACCCGGCGCGGCTATGTCCGGCTCCACGGCGTTCGCACGCGGTTCGCCTGGAGGGATGTTGGCGAGCCGCACGAGACGGACAAGCCGATGGAGTATTGGATCAAGTCCCTGGGGGCCTGACCCAGGTTCGATTCACGCAGATGTGTGCCGGTGTCACCAGATGCGATTTGAACGGGTGTCCGCCGTTTGGCACGTTCTGGCGGACCGATGCTTGAACCGATGGAGATCGCCATGGCCAGCCATTTCGTCCGCGGCAAAGTCAAGTCCGCCACCGCGCGGCTCGACCGGCGCGCCTTCCTGGCGCTGGGCGGCGGGGCCATGGCCGTGGCCGCTCTTGCGGCCAGCGCCCGCCATGCCCGCGCCGGCCGCACCAATCTCGACGGCGGCGTCGCCGTCAAGGGTTACGATCCGGTCGCCTATTTCACGCAAACGGCCGCCGTGCGCGGCGATGCCTCGATCGCCGTCGACCATGACGGCGCCACCTACCGTTTCGCTTCCGCCGGCAATCGCGATGCGTTCCTTGCCGGCCCGGCCCGCTTCGTCCCGCAATATGGCGGCTTTTGCGCTTATGCGGTCGCCAACGGCTATACGGCGGCGATCGACCCGGAAGCCTTCACCATCCATGACGGCAGGCTGTACCTCAACCTTTCCAAGGGCGTACGCCGCCGCTGGGAGCGCGACATTCCCGGCAATATCGCCAAGGGCGACGCCAACTGGCCGGCGCTTTCGGCCGGCTAAGGCGACGAACCGTTCTACCGGTCGAGTTCGAACGTCACGTTCACGCTGACTCGGTAGGTGTTTTCGCCCGCCGCGACCGGCACGGGCACCGCCGCTTCGGCGGCCATGTTCGTCATCGCCGCGCGCGCCAAGGGCATTGGTCCAGGCTCCGGGGCCCGTTCGGAGATCGACAGGATCGGACCCAGCCCGATGCCCGCCGCCCCGGCGAGGGTTTCGGCCTTGGCGATGGCGTTCCGCACGGCTTCGGTCCGCGCTTCGGCGATCGCCGCCGACGGGTCGTCATTGATGAAGGTGATCCCGCCGCCCTGGTTCACGCCGAGCGTGACGGAAGCGTCCAGGATCGCGCCGAGCCGGCCGAGATCGCGAATGCGCACGGTCAGCGAATTGGAGACCTTGTAGCCGGCAATACGCGGCACCGGATGCATGCCGCCGGCGGGCTCGGGATAGACAAGGTGCGGCTGGATGCCGAAGTTCGACGTCTGAAGGTCGCGCGCCTCGATCCCTTCGGCCCGCATCGCTTCGAGCACGCCGGCCATCGCCTCCGTGTTCGCATCGAGCGCCTCGCGCGCCGTTTCGGCTTCGCGCAGCACCGTCAGGTGGATGACCGCCATGTCCGGCGCGATGTCGGCGGTGCCGGTGGCGGAGACGGAAATCCGCGGTGTGACGGCGCCTTCGGCGGCAAGCGCCGGGCCGCCGGCCGCAAATGCGAACAGGGCGGCGAAGGCGGCGGTCCGGAAAAATCGGTTGGCGTTCACGGCTTGGTCCTCGTTCTTTGTTCCCCGGTGCGAGCGTTGACCGAAAAATGGGCGCGAATTGTGGTGCCGCTTGCATTGTCGCGCTGCTCGCTTGCCCCCATTTTCCCTTTCCGCTAGGCACGGGCGGCGTGGGGCCCGTAGCTCAATTGGTCAGAGCCGGCGGCTCATAACCGCTTGGTTGGGGGTTCGAGTCCCTCCGGGCCCACCACTCAACAAAAAAAGCATTGTTTTTCATGCCTTTTTTGCGCTTCTCCCCGAACCCTGATTCGAGGTGCGGGGTATGATGTTCTCGATTTCGCCTGCGAGGCGCTGCGAAGACTGTGCGCCAAGCCGGGCCCGGACGCTTCGGCCCGACCCAATCCGTCAAATGCCGTGATCGGATATCTAATCGAAGATGATGGCGGGTGCCGGTCTTGCCCCCGCGCCCGCGCTGAGGGCCGCCGCCACCTGCGCGCCGATCGCGGTGTAGATCGCCGCGTGCGGGCCGTCCGGTTCGGCCACGGCGATCGGCGTGCCCGCGTCCGAGGTCTCGCGTATGGCCATGACCAGCGGCACCTCGCCCAGAAACGGCACGCCGAGGCGCCCGGCCTCCTCCCTGGCGCCGCCATGGCCGAAGATATCGTAGCGCCGGCCCGTGTCGGGGGCGACGAAATAGCTCATGTTCTCGACGATGCCGAGCAGGGGCACATTGACCTTCTCGAACATTTTGAGCCCCTTGCGCGCGTCGATCAGGGCCAGATCCTGGGGCGTCGACACGATCACCGCGCCGGACAGCGGCACGTTCTGCGCCATGGTCAGTTGCGCGTCTCCCGTGCCCGGCGGCATGTCGACCACCAGCACGTCGAGATCGGACCAGGCGACCTCGCGCAGCATCTGCGTGATCGCCGAAACCACCATCGGCCCGCGCCAGATCATCGGCGTTTCCTCTTCCACCAGGAAGCCGATCGACATGGCCTGAAGGCCGTACTTCTCGACCGGCTTGAGGATGCGGCCCTCGATCTGCTGCGGCTTGGCGTCCCTGAGCGCCAGAAGGCGCGGCAGGGAGGGGCCGTAAATGTCGGCGTCCAGGATGCCGGTCTTGAGGCCCGACACCTTGAGCCCGAGCGCCAGATTGATCGCGGTGGTCGACTTGCCGACCCCGCCCTTGCCCGAGGCGATGGCGATGATGTGCCGGACGCCGGGCACGTCGGGCTTGGCCCGGTCGGTGACGGGGCGGCGCCCCGCGGCGGGAGCCTGCGGCGGCGGGGCCGGCGGGACGTCCCCGCGCGTCTTCTTCTCGGCGGTCAGGGCGACCATCGCGCTTTTGACGCCCTTGATGGCGGTGACGGCCTTTTGCGCGGCCTGGCGCACCGGTTCGAGCTCTGGGGCCTCGTCGGCGGCGCAGGTGATCGAAAAGAAGACCTTGCCGTCGGCGACGAAGATGTCCGAGATCATGCCGGCCTCTACGAGATCGCGTCCGTCGGGCAGGGCGATCCGGCGCAACGCGTCTTCAACGGCGGCCTTGGTCGGTGCGTCGGTCATGTCGGGTCATAGCTCGTGAACGCGGTGGATCCGGCGGCTGAAACGGCCAGACGATAGCAGATATTTTCGGCCGCCCGGACATGGCGGCGCCCGCGCGAAACGGACCGGCCCCGGCGGTCGTCCGGTTCAGGCGGCCGGATCGCGGGCGTCACGGTTCACCTGCCTGCCGGTTCCGATCTCGGCGACGTCGAAGGGCGTTGTCTGATAGGTCTGGTTGATCCAGTTGCCGAACAGCAGGAAGGCATGGCTGCGCCAGCGGTTGAGCGGCTTGTTGTCCGGGTCGTCGTCGGGGAAGTAGTTGCGCGGCACCTCGATCGAGGTTCCTGCTCCGACGTCGCGGCGATACTCGTCGGCGAGCGTGGTCGAGTCATATTCGATATGGTTGAAGATGTAGAGCCGGTTGGCGAAGGCCTCGTGCAGCAGGCACAGGCCGGTTTCGGCCGATTCCATCAGCACTTCGAGCGATCCGTCGGCGGGCAGTTCGCTGCGGCGCATCTCGGTCCATCGGGAGACCGAGATCTGAAAATCGTCCGAGAAGCCGGCCAGATAGGGCGAGGCCGGGTTCAGGTTCCTGTGCCGATAGACGCCGAAGGCCTTCCTGGACAGGGTGTGCTTGGGCACCTTGTGGAAGTGCCAGGCGGCCGCCATCGCGCCCCAGCAGATGAAGAAGCTCGAATGGACGTGCGTGGCGGTCCAGTCGAGGATGCGCTTGAGTTCCGCCCAGTAGGTGACATCCTCGAACGGCAGGGTCTCGATCGGCGCGCCGGTGACGACGAAGCCGTCGAACTTGCGGTCCCTTATCTCGTCCCAGGTCCGGTAAAAGGAGATCAGATGGTCCTCGGACGTGTTCTTGGACCTGTGGTTGCCGATCCGCACCAGCGTCAGCTCCACCTGAAGCGGCGTCGAGCCGACCAGCCGCGCGATCTGCGTCTCGGTCCTGATCTTGTCGGGCATCAGGTTCAGCAGGCCGATCTGCAACGGCCTGATGTCCTGGCGCGTGGCCATCTTCTCGTCCACGACCATCACGCCCTCGGCCAGAAGCGTGTCGCGGGCGGGCAGGGCGTCGGGGATCTTGATCGGCATGGCGTCACTCGTGCGAAACAAAACCGGCGGCGAATGCTCGCTGCCGGTCCCATCGCGTCTCGGTCCTTTAGCGAGTTGTTTTACGTGGCTGCAAGCCGACCGGCCAAATCACCACGGAAAGACCTTTCTAGACGGCGGGCGCCCGCCGGTCAATCACCTCCGCGCGCGCGTGCCTGCGATGACAGGGCGATGAAATTTTGTGCGGCGCACAATCCCGCCTTGAATAGGACCGATTCATGGCTAGGATCGCCGCTGTCGGGGAGGACCAGAGCGTTCAATCTCATGACAGGACGCTCTAAACGCAACGGAGTTCGTCATGGCCTCGCCGCCCGCCTCGTCCGGTGTCATCGCCTTCCCGCAACCGTCCCGGCAAAGGAGCGCCCCCTCGCGCGGGGCCGCGCCGCCGATGCGCAAGGGCGTCCTGCGCGGCGCCATGGCGCGCCGGCTGGCCGACCTGCCGGCCCTGTGCGCGACCGGCATGCCGGAAAGAGGCGACAGGTCCGACGGCAGCGTGTCGCCGCTCTACTGACCGGTTTCGCGGCGCGGCCTATCGCGTGGGAACCGGCGTGTCGCCGCGATAGTCGTAAAAGCCGCGGCCCGTCTTGCGGCCGAGCCAGCCCGCCTCGACATATTTGACCAGGAGCGGGCACGGCCGGTACTTGGAATCGGCCAACCCGTCATGCAGCACCTGCATGATGGCAAGGCATGTGTCGAGCCCGATGAAGTCGGCCAGTTCCAGCGGGCCCATCGGATGGTTGGCGCCCAGCTTCATCGCCGTGTCGATCGCCTCGACCGAGCCGACCCCCTCATAGAGCGTGTAGATCGCCTCGTTGATCATGGGCAGCAGGACGCGGTTCACGATGAAGGCCGGAAAGTCCTCGGAAACGGTCGCGGTCTTGCCCAGCCTGTCCACATAGGCGCGCGCGAGATCGAAGGTCGCGTCGGCCGTGGCGATGCCCCGCACCAGTTCGACCAGCTTCATGCGCGGCACCGGGTTCATGAAGTGAATGCCCATGAAGCGCTCCGGCCGGTCGGTCGCCGCCGCGAGCCGCGTGATCGAGATGGACGAGGTGTTGGACGCGATCATCGCCTCGGGCGCCAGAACCGGGCACAGATCGGCGAAGATGCGGCGCTTGACCTCCTCGTTCTCGCTGGCCGCCTCGATCACCAGATCGCAGCCGGAAAGGTCCTGCATCGTGCCGCCGGCCGAGATTCGCGACAGGATCGCGGTGCGCTCGGCCGCCTCCATCCGGCCGGCGTCGACCTGTTTCCGCGTGCCGGCCGCGACCTTGTCGAGCCCGCTCCGCGCGGCCTTCTCGGACACATCGCAGATGATGACCGTGTAGCCCGCCGCGGCCGATACCTGGGCGATGCCGCCGCCCATCTGCCCGGCGCCGATCACGCCGATCGTCTTCAGATCATCGATCATCGCAGCCATTGGGTTTCCTCTTTCGCGCTTGCCGCGCGATTTTGGCGCTTGTGCGTCGCAATGTAAATCGCTGCGCCGCAACGGACGGCGCGGGGCGGGCAATCAGCCGATGAATGTCACCGCAAAGCCACGGCGGATCGGCCGCGCAAGCTCAAGCCCATTCCGATTCGTCAGGCGCACGCAGCCGACGCTTTCGTTCAGGCCGCTTCCTCGGCGCGATCCTCGTTGGCGGCGGCGACCGGCTTGAAGTTGAGCCGGTCGGAGCCTTCGAGCACCTTGACGTGCGAGCCGTCGGCGATCTCGCCGCCCAAGATCTTCTCGGCGAGCGGATCCTGCACCTGCTTCTGGATCACCCTTTTCAGGGGTCTTGCGCCGTAGGCGGGATCGTAGCCCTTGTCGGCCAGCCAGCGGCGGGCGTCGCCGTCGAGCCTGAGCGTGATCTTGCGCTCGGCGAGCAATGTTTCGAGGCGTTGGAGCTGAATGTCGACGATCGCGCCCATATCGGCCTTTTGCAGGCGCTGGAACAGGATCACCTCGTCCACGCGGTTCAGGAACTCCGGTCTGAACGCGGCCCGCACGACGCCCATGACGTCCTCGCGCACCCGGTCGACCTGTTCGCCCTCGCCGAGATTGACGAGGAACTCGGCCCCCAGGTTCGAGGTCATGATGATGACCGTGTTGCGGAAATCGACCGTGCGGCCCTGACCGTCGGTCAGGCGGCCGTCGTCGAGCACCTGCAACAGCACGTTGAAGACGTCCGGATGGGCCTTTTCGATCTCGTCGAACAAAATGACCTGGTATGGCCGGCGGCGCACCGCCTCGGTCAGAACGCCGCCTTCCTCGTAGCCGACATAGCCGGGCGGCGCGCCGATCAGCCGGGAGACGGCGTGCTTTTCCATGAACTCGCTCATGTCCACGCGCACCATGGCGTGCTCGTCGTCGAACAGGAAGTTCGCAAGCGCCTTGGTCAGCTCGGTCTTGCCGACGCCGGTGGGGCCCAGGAAGATGAACGAGCCGATCGGCCGGTTGGGGTCCTGAAGGCCCGCGCGGGCGCGCCGGACGGCCTTGGAGACGGCCCGCACGGCCTCGCCCTGGCCGACGACGCGCCTTGCGATCTCGTCTTCCATGCGCAACAGCTTTTCGCGCTCGCCTTCGAGCATCTTGTCGACCGGAATGCCGGTCCAGCGCGAGACGATGTGGGCGACGTGATCGGGCGTGACGGTCTCCTCGACCATCGAGCCGGCATCGCCGTCGCCGCGCGCCTCGGCTTCCTCCAGCTTGCGTTCCAGTTCGGGAATGCGCCCATAGGCCAGTTCGCCGGCGCGCTGGAATTCGCCCTGGCGCTGGGCGATGGCCAGTTCGTTGCGCGCCTCGTCCAGGTCGCGCTTCAGGTCGGCGGCGGTGCCGAGCTTTTCCTTTTCGGCCTGCCAGGTGGCGGTCATCTGCGCCGATTCCTCCTCAAGGCCCGCCAGATCCTTTTCCAGCGCTTCGAGCCGCTCCTTCGATGCGCGGTCGGTCTCCACCTTCAGCGCCTCGCGCTCGATCTTGAGCTGGATGATTCGGCGGTCGATCTCGTCGAGCGCCTCGGGCTTGGAGTCCACCTGCATCCTGAGGCGGGAGGCGGCCTCGTCCACAAGGTCGATCGCCTTGTCGGGCAGGAAGCGGTCGGTGATGTAGCGGTTGGAGAGCGTGGCGGCCGCAACGAGGGCGGAGTCCGAGACCCGCACCTTGTGGTGCTGTTCGTACTTCTCCTTCAGCCCGCGCAGGATCGACACCGTGTCCTCGACGGTCGGCTCGCCGACGAAGACCGGCTGGAACCGGCGGGCGAGCGCTGCGTCCTTTTCGACATGCTTGCGGTATTCGTCGAGCGTGGTGGCGCCGACGCAATGCAGTTCGCCGCGCGCCAGCGCGGGCTTGAGCAGGTTGGAGGCGTCCATGGCGCCGTCCGCCTTGCCGGCCCCGACCAGCGTGTGCATCTCGTCGATGAACACGATAATGGCGCCGTCGGCGCCCTGCACCTCGGACAAGACCGCCTTGAGCCGCTCCTCGAACTCGCCGCGATATTTCGCCCCGGCGATCAGCGCGCCCATGTCGAGCGCCATAAGCTGCTTGTCGCGCAGGCTCTCGGGCACGTCGCCATTGACGATGCGAAGCGCCAGGCCCTCGGCGATGGCGGTCTTGCCGACGCCGGGCTCGCCGATCAGGACCGGATTGTTCTTGGTGCGGCGCGACAGGACCTGGATGGCGCGGCGGATTTCCTCGTCGCGGCCGATCATCGGGTCAAGCTTGCCTTCGCGGGCGTCTCCGGTGACGTCGCGGGCATATTTCTTCAGCGCGTCATAGCCGCTCTCGGCGCTCGCCGTGTCGGCCGTGCGGCCCTTGCGGATGTCGTTGACGACCTGGTTGAGCGCTGCTGGCGTGACGCCGGCCTTGGCCAGTATGTCGGCGCTTTTCGCCGATTTCTCCATCGCCAGCGCCAGCAGCAGCCGTTCGACGGTGACATAGGTGTCGCCGGCCTTCCTGGCGATCTGCTCGGCGGTGGTGAAGACCTTGGCGAGCGGCTGGGCCAGATAGAGCTGGCCATTGCCGCCCTCGACCCTTGGCAGCGCGTTCAGGGCCGTTTCCACGCCCAGGCGCACGTCCCTGGCGTTGCCGCCGGCGCGCTCGATCAGCGAGGCCGCCATGCCTTCCGCATCGTCGACAAGCACCTTGAGGACGTGCTCGGGGGTGAATTGCTGGTGGCTCGATCCCAGCGCCAGCGTCTGGGCGGACTGGATGAAGCCGCGCACGCGTTCGGAATAATTGTCCGGATTCATCGTGTGTCTCCAATCTTCCGGTCACCCCCGATGGGCGATGACGGGTTCCAATCGATGACGGGCTCCCGACAAGCGGCGAGCCCTTGCGATTGCGATATGGGGACGTTCCGGACGGGAAAAAAGACAGGTGCGATAAAAACAAGGGGCCCCAAGGCCGCCGCCGGGGAAGCGCCGGCGCGCGCTGCCTATTCGGCGGCGACCGCCGTTTCCGACGGGTCCGACCCGTCGGCCGACCCGTCAGGTCCGGCGTCATCGCCGCTCTTGCGGGGCCGGCGCGTCCGCTTGGGCTTTTCCTTTTCCGCCGTCTCGGCCACGCCTTCCTGCTGCGCCTGCTCCTGGCGCACCTCGGCGGGCGTGCCCTCGATCACCGGCTGCGGCAATTCGCTCGCATCGGCGGCGGCGGGCGGGGCGGCCTCGGCGTCGCCGTTGCCGCCGGCTTCGGCCGGAACCCCGTCGCGTTCGTCGTTGCGATCGCGGCGGCGGCGCTGACGGCGCCCCTGCTGCTGGCCGTCCTCCTGGCCTTGCTCCTTCACCGCCTGTGCCTGCGCCGCCTGTGTCTGCACCGTCTGTGCCTGCCGGTCCTCGCCATTGGCGGGCTGCTGGCCTTCGGGCTGTTCGTCCTCATCGTCGCGGTCTTCGCGCTGCGGCGGCTGGGCGGCGAGGATGATGCGGTTGTAGTGCTCGGCGTGCTGGAGGTAGTTCTCCGCCATCACGCTGTCGCCGGACGACAGCGCATCGCGCGCCAGCGTCGCATATTTGTCCGCGATCACCTGGGCGTTGCCGCGAATCTTCACATCGGGCCCATTGCTCTCATAGCTGCGCTGGAGCGGGTTCTGATTGCGGCGGCCGCCTCCGCGGTTGCGGGAGCGGCGTCCTTGTTGCTGTGGTCTCATCAAACTCTCTTAATTGTCGTACTTCGGCGTTTCGTCGCGGGGCGCGTCAAGGCGCCGGAGAGGGAAAGGTGTACGCGGGTCGAACCGGTCCTGCGGCGCGGCAAGCACATCACATGCGACAGCTCCCAATCGTTTCAGATCGCCCCTGCGATTTGTCGTGGCTGGACAGCGCACCGCCGGCTCGACGGGCCTTGCGGGATCGAATTTGTCGCTGTCGGTTGCCTGACTGCCGACCGGTCCGAGGTTCGGCACTTTTGCACAGTGGTAGCGAGCCAAGCACAAATTGCCAAGGCATTTTTTCGCATCCGCGCCGAAATCGTGTTACCGGCTGAACAAAATCGCCCTTTCGACGCCGCCCAGATCGCGCGCGCCGGCTGCGACCCTAAGGCCGGCGGCGGTGAAAAGGCCGTCCACCGCCGCCCGCTGGCCCTTGCCGATCTCGACCGCGATCCGCCCGTCATCGCTCAGATGGGGCAGGGCGCGGGCGGCGATGGTGCCATAGGCGTTCAGCCCGTCCGACCCGCCGTCGAGCGCCGTCAGCGGATCGTGATCGCGCACGTCCGGATCGAGCGTCGGGATCGTTGCCGTGGGCACATAGGGCGGGTTGGAGACGATCAGGTCGAACCGGCCGCGCACGTCGGAAAACCAGTTCGAATGCAGCGTCTCGAAGCGATCCGTCAGCCCGAGTGCCTGGGCGTTGCGCCGAGCCATGTCGAGCGCCTGGGGCGCGATGTCGCTGCCGACCGCCTTCGCGCCGGGCACCTCGCCGAGAATTGCCAGCGCGATCGCGCCGCTGCCCGTGCCCAGATCGAGCACCCGGCACGCGCCGTCCGCTTCGGCGCGTCGTCGCACGAAGGGAAGGACCAGATCGACGAGCGCTTCGGTATCCGGCCGGGGCACCAGCGTGTGGCCGTTCAGCGACAGCGGCAGGCCGTAGAATTCGCGCCAGCCGATGATGCGATGCACCGGTTCGTGGCCCATGCGCCGGGCGACCGCCGTCTTGAGCGCGCCGTGCTGGCGCGGGTTCAGGACGTGCTCGGGCCGCGTCAGCCGGTCGAGCGCGGTCAGCCCGGTCGTGTGCTCGACCAGAAGCGTGACGTCGAGATCGGGCGTCGGCGAGCCGGCCCGCGACAGGTGCGCGACCGCATCCTCATAGGCGGACTGAAGCGTTGCCGTTGCCGTCATCTCAGCCGGTCGCCTCCTCGGTCAGAAGGCGCGCCTGATGGTCGGCGACCAGAGCGTCGATGATTGCGTCCAGATCGCCTTCCATCACCCGGTCGAGCTTGTAGAGCGTCAGATTGATGCGGTGGTCGGTGACGCGGCCCTGCGGGAAATTGTAGGTGCGGATGCGCTCGGACCGGTCGCCCGAGCCGACCTGGAGGCGGCGGGCCTCGGAGCGCGCGTCGGCCGCCTTGCGGCGCTCCTCGTCGAACAGGCGCGCGCGGAGTATCTCCATGGCGCGCGCGCGGTTCTGGTGCTGCGACTTTTCCGACTGCACCACGACGATCCCGCTCGGGATGTGGGTGACGCGAACGGCCGAATCGGTGGTGTTGACGTGCTGGCCGCCGGCTCCCGAGGCGCGCATCGTGTCGATCCTTACCTCATCGGGCCCGATCGCGATGTCGACCTCCTCGGCCTTGGGCAGCACGGCCACGGTCGCCGCCGAGGTGTGGATGCGCCCGCCGGCCTCGGTCTCCGGCACGCGCTGGACCCGATGGACGCCGGACTCGAACTTGAACCTGGAAAAGACGCTGCGCCCCGCCACCTCGGCGATGATCTCCTTGTAGCCGCCCGCATCGCCCTGCGAAGCCGACAGGACCGTCATCTTCCAGCCATGGGCGGCCGCGTGGCGCTCGTACATGCGGAACAGGTCTCCGGCGAACAGGGCCGCCTCCAGCCCGCCCGTGCCGGCGCGGATCTCCAGGATCGCGCTTTTCTGATCCGCGGCGTCGCGCGGCAGGAGCAGGATGCGGATATCGTCCCGGAGCCGGTCGATGCGCGCGTCGATCTGCGCCAGTTCATCTTCGGCCAGGGCGCGCATCTCGGCGTCCGTCTCCGCCTCGCCGCGCATCGCCTCAAGGTCGTCGCGCTCTGAAACCGCGCTCCGAAAGGCGCGAATCTTGCGCGCAATGTCCTCCAGTTCGGCATATTCGGCGGCCAGCTTGACATAAGTCCCGCTGTCGGGGCTCGCGGCCATCTGCGCTTCGAGCATGTCGAAGCGCTTGACCATCTGGTCCATCTTGTCGGCGGGCAGGTCGAGCATGGTCGAGGTTTTGGGCGGCGGAGCGCCGGCTGTCAAACGCCGATTTGGCGCGCGTCGGCGAACCCTTGCAGGGCGGACCGGATATCGGCGGCCGGCGCGCCGGTTTCAAGGGCCTGGCCGATGACCGCCGCCAGGGCCGACAGGTCCGTCTTCAGGATCGCCGCCTTGACGGGGCCGATCGCCGCCGGAGACATGGACAGGGTCGTGATGCCCAGCGCGGCCAGCGCCAGCGCTTCGAGCGGCCGGCCGGCCATCTCGCCGCAAAGGGTCAGTGGCGTGCCGTGCCGTCCGGCCGCTTCCGCCGACGCCTTGAGCGCGCGCAGGAAGGCCGGCGAAAGCGCGTCGAACCGGTCGCCGATCAGCGCGTTGCCCCGGTCGGCGGCATGCATGAACTGGAACAGGTCGTTCGAGCCGATCGAGACGAAATCGACGCTGTCCATGAGCCGGTCCAGATCGAACAGAAGCGAGGGCACTTCGAGCATCGCGCCCAGCCGCAGCGCCAGCGGCAGGCCGTGTCCGAAGCGCGACAGGTGCTTGACCTCGCGCATGATCAGCGCCCGCGCCTGATCGATCTCGCGCAAATCGGTCACCATCGGCAGCATGACGCGCAATTCGCGCCCCGCCGCCGCCTTCAGCAGCGCGCGCATCTGGGTGCGCAAAAGCCCGGGCCGGTCGAGGGCGAGGCGCACCGCCCGCCAGCCCAGCGCGGGGTTTTCCTCGTCGGCCGCGTTGCGGAAATAGGGCAGCACCTTGTCGCCGCCGATGTCGAGCGTGCGAAACGTGACGGGCCTGCCGCCCGCCGCATCGAGCACGGAGCGGTAGAGCCTTTGCTGGGCCTCGGCGCGCGGGAAGGTGGCCGCGATCATGAATTGCAGCTCGGTCCGGAACAGGCCAATGCCTTCGGCGCCCGACTGTTCGACCTGCGGCAGGTCGACGAGCAGTCCGGCATTCATCAACAGCGTGACGCGCTGTCCGTCGGCGCTGACGGCCCTGGTGTCCCTGAGCGCGCCATATTCGGCCTGACGCCGCGCGCGGAAGCGGACCTTTTCGGCGTAAGCGGCCTCGACATCGGCCTGCGGACGCAAATGGACGTGCCCGTCCAGGCCGTCGACGATCACCGCATCGCCCGAATCGGACATGGCGACCATGCCCTTGGCGCTGCCGGCGACCGGTATGCCCATGGCGCGCGCCACGATCACCACATGGCTGGTCGGCGCGCCCTCTTCGAGCACGATGCCGCGCAGCCGGTCGCGCGGATAGTCGAGCAGTTCGGCCGCGCCCATGTTGCGGGCGACGATGATGGCGTCCTCGGGCAGGACCAGCGTCCGGTCAGCCGCATCGCCGCTGACGAGCTGGCGCATCAGCCGGTTGGACAGATCGTCGAAATCGTTCATCCGCTCGCGCAGATAGGGGTCGGTGACCGTGGCCAGCCGCGCGCGCATGTCGCTCTGCACCTTCTCGACGCCGGCCTCGGCGGTCAGCCCGTTCCGGACCGCCTCCTCCATGCGCTGCACCCAGCCCTTGTCGTGGGCGAACATCCGATAGGTTTCCAGCACGTCGCGATGCTCGCCTTCGAGCGCCATGTCGCCGCGGGCGAGCATGTCGTCGATCGTCAGGCGCAGGCTCGACAGCGCCTTGCCGAGCCGTTCGAGCTCGCGTTCGGTATCGTCGTGGAACAGGTCGGTGACGACGACGCGCGGCTCGTGCAGCACCACATGGCCCAGGCCAATGCCCTCCGAGAGCGGCGCGCCATGGTGGGAGACGGGTTTGGCCAGGTCCAGTTCGACGCCGGCCGAGGACAGGCTCTTCAGATCGCCGGCGGCGATCATCTCGCCGATGACCATGGCGACGGTCTCCAGCGCCTCGCCCTCGTCCTCGCCATAGACCCGGTGCGCCTCGTT
The DNA here is from genome assembly GCF_984466335.1 of Roseitalea sp. Taxonomy (NCBI): domain Bacteria; kingdom Pseudomonadati; phylum Pseudomonadota; class Alphaproteobacteria; order Hyphomicrobiales; family Ahrensiaceae; genus Roseitalea; species Roseitalea sp. Next base: position 18,283 of record NZ_CFIFWG010000022.1, read on the forward strand.
CTGCACGACGAGCACGCCGAGCGTGCGGCCCGCGCGCAGGATCGGCACGCCCAGGAACGCGTTGTAGAGCTCCTCGCCCGTCTCTGGCAGATATTCGAAGGCCGGGTGCTTTTGCGCCTCGGCGAGGTTGAGCTGGCGCGAACTGGCGGCGATCGTGCCGACGAGCCCCTGGCCCAGGCGCAGCTGCGACTGGTGCACGGCCTTGGGGTTGAGGCCGACCGTCGCGTAAAGTTCGAGCACGCCGTCGGCGCGGAGCGCATAGACCGAGCAGACCTCGGCGACCATCGAGCGGGCGATCTGGCCGACGATGCGGTCGAGTCGCTCCTGCGGCGCCATCGGCTCCGCCATGATCTCGCGGATGCGCTTGAGCAGCACGCGCGAGGCGGCATCCTTGTCGCGCATCACCCTATGCTCCATCGTGACGTGGCGTCGGACCGGCGCTCATGACGCCAATCTGGACCGGCCGGTCAGCCCTTGTCGAGACCGTAGACGCCGTGCAGCGTGCGCACGGCGAGTTCGGCATAGGCGCCGTCGATCAGGATCGAGATCTTGATCTCGGAGGTGGTGATCGCGCGGATGTTGATCGATTTTTCGGCCAGCGCCTTGAAGGCTGTGGCCGCGACGCCGGCATGAGAGCGCATGCCGATGCCGATCACCGACACCTTGACCAGGCCCGTTTCGGACTGGACCGTGTCGTAGCCGATCGCCGCCTTGCTGGCGTCGAGCGCGGCCAGCGCCGTGTCGACATCGCCCGTGGGCACGGTGAAGGTCATGTCGGTGAACTGGCCGTCGGCCGAAATGTTCTGCACGATCATGTCGACATTGATGCCGGTTTCGGCGAGCGGGCCGAAGATGGCCGCCGAGATCCCCGGCCGGTCGGCCAGCCGGCGCAGCGAAATCTGCGCCTCGTCCTTGGCATAGGCGATGCCGGTGACGGTTTCCTGTTCCACGATCTCGTCCTCGTTGCAGATCAGCGTTCCGGGCGGGTTGTCGACGTCGTCCATGCCCGGTGCGTCGGGCGCATCGAAGCTGGAGCGCACGAAGGTGCGCACATTGTGCACCATGGCCATCTCGACCGAGCGCACCTGGAGCACCTTGGCGCCCAGCGAGGCCATTTCCAGCATCTCCTCGAAGGTGATCCTTGAAAGGCGGCGCGCGGCCGGCTCGATGCGCGGGTCGGTGGTGTAGACGCCGTCGACGTCGGTGTAGATGTCGCAGCGGTCGGCCGAAATCGCCGCGGCGATCGCCACCGCCGACGTGTCCGAGCCGCCGCGCCCGAGCGTTGCGATGCGATTGTCCGGACCGATGCCCTGGAAGCCGGCGACGACGGCGACCTGGTTCATGGCCAGCCGTTCGAGCAGGACCGGGCTGTCGATCGCCTCGATGCGGGCGGCGCCGTGCGCATTGTCGGTGTTGAGCGGGATCTGCCAGCCCTGCCAGGATCGGGCGTCGACCCCCATCGATTGCAGCGCGATCGCCAGAAGGCCGCTCGTCACCTGTTCGCCCGAGGCGACGATCGCATCATATTCGCGCGCGTCGTAAAAGGCGGCATTGGCGCCTGCCACTAGCGGCATCCGACGTACCCAGTCGGCCAGCTCGTTGGTCTTTCCCGCCATGGCCGAGACCACCACCGCCACCTGATGGCCGGCCTCGACCTCGCGCCTGACGTGTCGCGCCACATTGCGGATGCGGTCCAGATCGGCGACGGAGGTGCCGCCAAATTTCATCACGATGCGGGCCATGGCGCGGGAGTCCGGCGGGTGCTGGTCGAGGAACGGGCGGTCCATAGCCGAACATGCCGCACCCCGCAAGCAAGCCGACGGGTTGACTTCGACGCGCCATCGCCCGACTTCGGCTGCAATGGAAAGGACCATCGCCATGACCGACAGCGCGACCACCATCGATCCGGCCGAAGTGGACCGGTTCTCCAGACTGGCGGCCGAATGGTGGAACCCCAAGGGCAAGTTCAAGCCGCTGCACAAGTTCAATCCGGTGCGGCTGACCTATATTCGCGACACGGTGTGCGCCCATTTCGGCCGCGATCCGAAGGCGGCCGCGCCGTTCGCCGGCCTTCGCCTGCTCGATATCGGCTGCGGCGGCGGTCTCTTGAGCGAGCCGATGGCGCGGCTGGGCGCCGGTGTTGTCGGGGCGGACGCATCCGAAACCAACATCGAGGTCGCAAAGATCCATGCCGCCCAATCGGGCGTTGCGGTGGATTATCGGGCGACGACGTCCGAGGCGTTGCAGGAGGCGGGCGAGACGTTCGATGTCATCCTCAACATGGAGGTGGTCGAGCATGTCGCCGATGTCGATCTGTTCCTTAAATCGTGCGCGGCGATGGTGCGGCCCGGCGGACTGATGTTCGTTGCGACGATCAACCGGACGGTGAAGGCCTGGGGGCTGGCGATCGTCGGCGCCGAATATGTGCTGGGCTGGCTGCCAAGGGGCACGCACCGTTACGACAAGCTCGTCAGGCCCCCGGAGATCGATGCGGCGCTCGCCGGCACCGGCGTCGAGGTTTTCGACCGGTCGGGCGTTTTCTACAATGTGCTGGCCGACCAATGGCGTCTGTCGCGGGACATGGACGTCAACTATATGGTGGTGGCGAAGCGAGCGGATTGAGGTCCGCCCTGCCGGTCGGGGTCAGGGAAACTCGGGGCAGGGGACCAACGCTGCCGGCATGCGCCGCCACCACATCCGATCTCAGTTCAACTCCTCGGGCAGGTCCGGCAGCGGCATGATCTCGACGCCCTCTTCGACCAGGCTTTCCACCTCCTTGGGGGCGGCCTTGCCATAGATCGGCTTGGCGTCCGTTTCGCCATAATGCATCTTGCGCGCTTCTTCCGGAAAACGGGCGCCGACATCGTGCGCCTGGGCCTTCACCTGCCGCGTGACCTCGCGCATCTTGTCGAGCATCTCGCGGCGGATTGCCTGGCCTGCGGCCACCATCACCGCTTCCTTGCGCGCATCCCTTGACCGGCCGGTTGCGACCTGCGGCGCCATCAGCGTCTTTGCGATGCGGATCGAACCGCATTGCGGGCACTCCACGAAGCCGCGCTTTGCCTGGGTTTCGTAGTCTTCGTTCGAGCGGAACCAGCCCTCGAAGCGGTGGTCATTGTCGCATTGAAGCGTGAACTTCATCGTTTCGGTTCGTCCTGTCGGTCCCGATGCGTGTAGGGCCGCCCATTGTTCAGATTCGGAATGCGTCCGCGGGCGGCGGCCGTCGCCGAAACCTCTATATCGGCCACGACCAGCCCCGGCGCGTCATCGCCCTTGTCGGCGATGATGGCGCCCCATGGGTCAAGGATCAGTGAATGGCCGTAGGTTTCGCGTCCGTCCGCGTGCTGCCCGCCCTGCGCCGCGGCGATCACGAAGGCGCCGTTCTCGATCGCCCGCGCCCGCAGCAGTACGTGCCAGTGCGCCTCGCCGGTCTGGCGCGTGAAGGCCGCCGGCACGGTGAGGATGTCCGCGCCGGCGCGGGCCTGGTCGCCGAACAGGTTGGGAAAACGCAGATCGTAGCATATCGCCAGCCCCAGGCCCGTCCCGTCGCAATCGGCGACGACCATCCGTTCGCCGGGCGCGTAGATCGCCGATTCGCGCCAGCTTTCGCCATTGGGGAGATCGACGTCGAACATGTGGATCTTGTCGTAGGTCGCCACGAGCGCGCCGTCCGGCGCAAAGAGCACGGCGCGGTTGGCCACCTTGCCGTCGGCGCGGCGGATCGGCGTCGAGCCGACATGCAGCCAGATGCGGTGGCTTTCAGCCAGTGCGGCCGCGGCCGCCAGGAGCGGATCGTCCCGCTGCGTGCTGATCGCCGCCATCAGCGCGGCGCGGTCCTTCTGGACGAGCCCGGTCATCTCCGGCGTCTGGACATAGCGCGCGCCGGCACCGGCGGCTTCGTCGACCAGCGCGGTGAAGGCGGCGACGTTGGCGGCCGGATCGGTGCCCGAACGCATCTGGACGGCGGCGACGCGCATCGTCATGCCGCCAGCAGCGCGTCGAGCTTGCCGGCGCGCTCCATCGCCATCAGATCGTCGCAGCCGCCGACATGGGTGTCGCCGACGAATATCTGCGGAAAGGTCGCGCGGCCGCCGGCCTTTTGGATCATCTCGCGCTTGAGCGCCGGGTCGAAGCTGGCATCGTGCTCGACATAGGCAATGCCCTTTGCGTCGAGCAGCCGCTTTGCGGCGGTGCAGAAACCGCACAATTGCCGTGTATAGAGTGTGACTTGTGCCATCGCTATCGTCTTTCCGGTCGTATCTCGGTCCGGTGCGATATAGGCCGCGCGCGGGCCCGTTGAAAGCCCATGGTCTTCCGGCGCGCCGATCACGTGTTGGTGTGGCCGGCGACGACGCGCGAGAAGGTGAGCACGGCGACGCTCGCCGCCCCCGCCCTTTTCAGCGCCCCGGCGGCGGCCTCCACCGTCGCGCCCGTGGTCAGCACGTCGTCGACGAGCAGGACCCCGCGGCCATGGACGGTGATGCGCCGGTCGGCGGGCACGGCGAAGACGCCGCGCACATTGGTCCGGCGCTGCGTTGCGGTCAGGCCGACCTGCCGGCGGGTGCGGCGGGCGCGCAGCAGGACGGCCGGCTCCATCGGCAGGCCCGTCCGCGCGGAAAGCGCGCGCGCCAGTTCGGCGGACTGGTTGAACCGCCGGGTCCAGAACCGCAGCCAGTGCAGCGGCACGGGCACGATCACATCGGCGCCGGCGACCAGTTCCGTGCCCGCCCGCGCCATGAAGCGGGCCATCCAGGGCGCAAGGTCGGTGCGGTCGTTGTATTTGAGGCGGGTCACCATCTGGCGGGCGACCCCGGCATGGATGCAGGCCGCGCGCGCCTTGTCGTAGGCGGGCGGGTTGGCCAAGACGTCCGCGCTCACCATATGGCCACCGAAGTCATGGGCGAACGGTGCGCCGCTCGTCTCGCAGAAAGGGCGTTCGATGAAGGCGATATCCGTCCAGCACCGGGCGCAAAGCGCGCCATGGCGTTGGACATGACGACCGCAGGCAAGGCATGCGTCCGGGAACAGGACCGCGCCGGCGATCCGCCCGGCGGTTCGCGCCCACAGGCGGGCATGCGCGGATAGAGGCCGTTCGGCGGGGGACCCGATGTCATCCATGCGAGCCATTATCGACAAAAAGCAGCTTGCCGCAAACCGGGCCAGGGCGGCGCGCCTGGCGGTCGAAGGCGCCGACTTTCTGCTCGCGCGGGCGCTCGGCGAGCTTGCCGACCGGATCGCCGTGACGAAGCGCCCGTTCGGGCGGGCGCTCGCGGTCGGCTGGCACGGGCGGCGGACGGCGGACTGCCTTGAGGCGACCGGCAAGGTCGAAGCCTGCGCGCTGGCCGATTTCGATGCGGCCGAGCGGCTGGAGGCGGCGCCCGGCGCGGCCGATCTCGTCGTCAGCCTGATGGGGCTTCACGAACTCGATGACCTGCCCGGCGCCCTGATCCAGATGCGGCGCGCGCTGCGGCCCGACGGGCTGCTGCTCGCCTGCGCGCCGTCGAGCGGCACGCTCGCCGAACTGCGCGACAGCCTGACCGCGGCCGAGATGGCCGTCAGCGGCGGGGTCTCGCCCCGCATCCTGCCTTTCATGGATGTGCGCGATGCGGGTGCGCTGTTGCAACGCGCCGGCTTTGCGCTGCCGGTCGCCGATCATGAGGCCGTGACGGTGCGCTACGACACCGCGCTCGATCTGATGCGCGATCTGCGGGCGATGGGCGCGACCAACGCGCTGGCCGCAAGGCCGAAAGGGCTGGCCTCACGGGCCCTGTTCATGGCCGCCGCGCGGCACTATGCCGATCGTCACGCCGATCCGGACGGCCGCGTTCGGGCGACGTTCGCCTTTGTGTGGCTGTCGGGCTGGTCGCCCGATGCGAGCCAGCCCAAGCCGCTCAGGCCGGGCAGCGCGACGCATTCGCTCGCCGCAGCGCTCAAGGACAGGAGCTGACGGCCGGTCGGGCCGTTTCGGCCGATGATCGGGATCCCGGTCCAGGGCCTGTGCGGGCCCGAAACCTGATTATGAAACGCTCTAGAATCAAAGACCTGCTAGTGTCCTGATCGAATCTGAAGTTCGTACGGAGCATGCTGCGTAACGA
>NZ_CFIFWG010000023.1:0-24111 GCF_984466335.1 Roseitalea sp.
CGGCCAGGCGGTCGCGATGATGTTCCGCGACACCGCTTCGAGCCGGCCGAGCGCGTCATGCAGGGGCGCGCGCGCATCCGCCTCGCCGCCGTCCCCGGCCGCCTGCCTGATCTGGGCGACCGCATCGCGCAGGACCCGGTCGCGTTCGAGCCCGGCGGCAAGTTCGGCGGTCACGTCGTCGAAAACGGCGATGAAACCGGCCGGCGCCTTGCCCGCCTCGTTCAGGCGCAGCGCCACATGGCCGCGCATGGTCACCGCGCCGTCGCATGTGGAAAAGACCAGCGGGATCGAACCGCGATCCTCGATCGGCAGGGGATCGGCCATGCCGTCGAGCGCCTCGAACGCACCCAGCGCGGCGCGGAACGGGGCGCGCTCGACAATGTTGAAGAAGTCGCGGCCAAGACCCAGCGAACCGATCATCACATCGGTGGACGCCGGATCGTCACGGCGGAATTCCTCGACATGCAGGATCTCGACGGCGCGGCGATTGTAGAGCGTGACACGGCCCGTCATCGTGCAGACGACAAGCCCCTGGTGCAGGTCGCGCAAAAGCGCTTCAAGGGCAGTCTTCTGGCGCGTGGCGTCGCGCATCGCCGCCTCGATGGCCGCATCGGTGCGCGCGCGCGCCTCGATCAGAGCGCCCGAAACCTCGCGGGCGGCCGGCGCGAGCATGCCGAGATAAGCACCCTCCGCGTGCAGGCGCGTGGCCCTGCCGTCGCTGTGGGCGATCGTCTTCAGGTCGGCGGCGATCGCCACCAGCGGCTTGGCGAGATTTTCGTCGAACTTGAGCGCGACCCAGGCGACGAGGCCGACGATGGCGAACGCCGCGCTGCCGACGATCACCACGATATGGTCGACGGCTTCCGCACCCAGCCGCATGGCGAGCCAGGCGATCGCGGTCGCGAGCAGAACCGCGCTGACCGTGCCGATCAACGCAAAAAACAGGGCGATGCGAACCCGAAGGCTCAGGCGCTCGACCCAGCCCATTGTGCGGACCTCCCTTGACCGTCCGCGTCGCCGCGCGCGGCCCGGCCCATATCGGTTCTCGCAGGCGAGTTTGCGGCCTGAGCCGGAGGCAGACCACCCCGTCTTTGGGCCTATGCCGGGGTCAGGCCCCGTGGACCGTGAACAGCCGCCAACGGCCGGTCGCGCCGATCACGTGGTTGCAAACCGTGTCGATCAGTTCGCCGTCGGCCGCAATGTCGATCCAGGCCACGTTTTCGGGGATGCCGGCTTCGTCGAGGGTCACGGCGTCGGTATGGTCGGCGCGGCGCGCGCCGGCGCAGTCGATGAACTGGCGCGTGACGACGGTCGGCGCGAAACGCTGCACCAGAATGATCTCGGCCTGGCGCAGCGCGGGCTCGGTCCGGTTGACGCGGATCGTGTCGGTGTCGACCAGCATGAAGCGGTTGATGCGCGGAAAGACCAGCGTCCAGGGCTGGATGACGTTCGAGAAGGGCTCGCCGGTGGCGACCACCACATGGCTTTCGGGCAGGTCGGCGACGACACGGCCATACCAGGAGTTCTCGACATAGGCGATGAAGGCGATCATGCCGATGCCCGCGGTCAGCGGCAGCGCGCCCCTTGGCGCCCTGCGTCCGGTGAGGCGGAACGCCAGCGAAACCATGCCCGCGCAGGCGACGGCCAGAACGATGGCGCCGAGAAAGGTAAGCAGCATGATCGGGTCCCCCTAGCGCCGCGCGCCGGCCTGGCCAATGGCCGATTGCAGCGTCTTGACCACGGAGAAGGCATCCTTGAGGTGGTTGCGTTCCAGCGCCGAAAGCGTGTCGGGCACCATGAAATTGTCGGGTTTGGCGCCCAAGCGAATCTGCGCCGCCTGGTGCTTGAGCCGCAATTCGACGATCAGATCGTAGGCGTCGATCAGGTCGCTGCCGCCGGTCTTCGAAAGGACGCCGTCCATGGCGCGGGCGGTCGTCAGGCGCTCGCGCGTGTTGACGGCCTCGATACGGCCCTTCAGCGCGTAGGCGCGCGCCAGATCGGTGATCGGAACAACACCGGAAAGCTTCATGTCGATGGCGTTCCTGTGTTCGCGGTCGCGCAGCAGCGACAGCCCGCCGAACAGACCGAGCGGGGGCGTGTGGGTCAGCGAGTTGGCGATCATGTGGGCGCGGAAGATGGAGTCCCGGCTGGCCCTTTCCAGCGTGCGCACATTGAGGTCGCCGAACAGGGTTTCGTCGCCGGCGACCGGCCGCAGGTCGAACATCACGCTGGCCAGCATCTGCGCCATCGGGTCGGGCGCGGCGATCCAGCCGTCGAAATAGCGCTGCCAGACCCGCACCGGCTGCCGCCATCTGGGGTTGGTGGCCATCATGTCGCCGGGGCAGTGGACATAGCCGCAGGCGTCGAGCCCGTCCGAGACGCACTTGGCGAACGCGGCGAAATAGGCGCCATGCGCCCGCGCGTCATAATCGTCCGACAGGAACAGGCAATTGTCCTGGTCGGAGACGCCCGTCTGCTCCATCCGCCCCTGACTGCCGCAGGCCAGCCAAAGCCACGGCACGGGGGCGGGGCCCAACGTGTCCTCGGCAAGCGCGATCAGCCGGCGCGTGACCGCATCGGCGACGCCCGTCATCATGCGGCCGACCCGATGACCCTCAAGCCCGCCGGCGACCAGTTCGACCAGCATCTGCGGGCCGCGCGCGACGACTTCGGCGAGGCCCCCGTGGCTGTCGCGCCGGTTGATGTCGGCGATCATGTAGATCAACGAGTTGGAGTTGCGGCGCACCAGATCGGTCCGCGTGACGATGCCGGCGGGCGTCCCGTCACGGGCGACGACCGGCAAATGGCCGATGCGCTTTTCGGTCATCACGATCACCGCTTCGAGCAGGGACGCTCCGGGGCCGAGCGCAAGCGGATCGGGCGTCATCACCTCGGACAAGGGCGTTTCGGGCGCGACGCCCCCGGCGATCACCGTGCCGACGAGATCGCCGGCGGTGACGATGCCGCCGAGCCGCCCTCCCTCGCCGGTGACGAGCACGCAGGAGATGTGCCTCTCCCACATCGTCTCGGCCGCCCGGCGAACGCTTGCCGTTCGCGGCAGGCACATCGGCTCTGGCGTCATCAGATCGCCCAGCGTGGCAGCGGCGAGATCGACCGGGGCCGCCGCCCCGCCCGGGCCTTCGGGCGCGCGGGCGCGGCGCTCGAAGAAGGCCGCGAAGACGGGATCGGCATCCATGACCGCCCAGAAGACCGGCGCGGGTATGACGGTATAGTCGGAACCGGCGCGCGCGACGACCTTGAGGACGGCCCTGCCGTCGCGCATCAGCGCCCGGTGGCCGAAAATGTCGCCGGCGCGCATGTCGGCCAGCACCGCGCCCTCGGCCGAGATCAGGTGCATGTTGCCCGCGGTGATCACGTGCAGGCCGGTCATGGGATCGCCGATGTCGCAGATCACCTCGCCCGCATCGGCGCGGCAGGGCGTCGCGCTTGCCGTCAGCCGGTCGAAATCGTCCGGCTTGAGCGCCCTGAAGGGCGCGCGGCCCTCGGCGAAGGCGGCAAAGGCGCGGGCTTGTCCGGTCATGGTCGCCGCCATCGGATACCGTATGCCGGGATCATGGGCGCGCCGTGATGGCGCAACAAGCCCCGCCCTGGTCGAGCGGGGCTTTTGCCGGTGCGCCCGGTCAGTGGTCGACGGCCGCGCCGGCGCCCCGAGGAATCCGGACGCTCTCGACCAGATCCTGGATGTGCCGCGGCGGCGCCTGCGTCGCCCTGGCGACCGCATAGGCGACAAGGAAATTCGCCACCGCGCCGATCGGGCCGAAATGGGTCGGCGGGATGCCGAACAGATATTGCGAACTGTCCAGAACCGCCGTGCCCGGAATGAAGAACCAGCCCAGATACAGGAACAGATAAAGGCACGTGATGATCAGGCCGGCCAGCATGCCCGCCGTCGCCCCGGCGGCGTTCATCCGCTTGGAGAAGATGCCCATCATCAGCGCCGGGAACAGCGTCGCGGCGGCAAGACCGAAGGCCAGCGCCACCACCTGCGCCGCAAAGCCCGGCGGGTTCAGGCCCAGATAGACCGCCACGCAGATCGCCACCGCCATCGATATGCGCGCCGCCGCAAGCTCCCCTCGCTCCGAAATGTCCGGATTGAAGACCGACTTGATCAAATCGTGACTGATCGCCGAGGAGATGGCGAGCAGCAGACCCGCCGCCGTCGACAGCGCCGCGGCGATGCCGCCCGCCGCGATCAGCGCGATCACCCATCCGGGCAGTTGCGCGATCTCCGGATTGGCGAGCACGAGAATGTCGCGGTTGAAGGTGACCAGTTCGTTGCCTTCCCAGCCGCGCTCGGCGGCGATCGCCGCCATGTCCGGATTGGCGTCGTTATAGTACTGGATGCGGCCGTCGCCGTTCTTGTCCTCGACGCCGAGAAGGCCGGTCACCTTCCAGGTCCTGAACCAGTCCGGCAGTTCGCTCTCCAGCACCGCCTCGCCCTCGATGCCGGCCGGCCACATGGTTGTGGTGATGTTCAGGCGCGCCATGGCGCCCACGGCGGGAGCGGTGAGGTACAGGAGCGCGATGAAGACCAGCGCCCAGCCCGCCGACCAGCGCGCGTCGGCCACCTTCGGGACGGTGAAGAAGCGGATGATGACGTGCGGCAGGCCGGCCGTGCCGATCATCAGCGACAGCGTATAGAGCGCCATCAGCCACGGATTGGTCGTCGCCGTATATTCCCGGAAGCCGAGGTCGGTCAGCACCTGGTCGAGAACGACCAGCAGATACTGCCCTTCGCCGGCATTGCCCGCCGACATGGTCGAGAACAGGCCAAGGCCCGGAATGGGATTGCCGGTCAGGTTCAGCGAGATGAAGATGGCCGGGATGGTGTAGGCGATGATGAGCACGCAATATTGCGCCACCTGGGTATAGGTGATGCCCTTCATGCCGCCGAGCACGGCGTAGACGAACACGACCGCGCCCGCCGTGATCAGGCCCCAGAAGATATCGATCTCAAGGAAGCGCGAGAAGGCGATGCCGGCGCCGCGCATCTGCCCGATCACATAGGTCACCGAGATGACGATCAGGCAGATCACCGCCACGACGCGCGCGGCGTTGGAATAATACCGGTCGCCGACGAATTCGGGCACGGTGAACTTGCCGAACTTGCGCAGATAGGGCGCCAGCAGCATGGCCATCAGCACGTAGCCGCCGGTCCAGCCCATCAGGAACAGGGAGTTGTTGTAGCCGACAAAGGCGATCAGGCCGGCCATCGAGATGAACGAGGCGGCGGACATCCAGTCGGCGGCGGTCGCCATGCCGTTCAGAACCGGATTGACGCCGCGGCCGGCGGCGTAGAACTCCGAGGTCGAACCGGCGCGGGCCCAGATCGCGATGCCGAAATACAGCGCAAAGGACAGGCCGACGACGATGAAGTTGAGGGTTGTTTGATCCATGACCGTGTCCCGCCCTTATTCTTCGTCGACGCCGAATTCGCGATCGATCGCGTTCATGCGCCACGCATAGAAGAAGATCAGCACCACGAACACGAGGATCGAGCCCTGCTGGGCGAACCAGAAGCCCAGATCGGTGCCGCCGACCGCGATTGCCGATACCAGCGGACGCAGCAGAATCGCAAAGCCGAACGAGGCAAGCGCCCAGATCGTCAGGCAAAGGCCGATCAGCCTCAGATTCCTGGACCAGTAGCTGTCCGCCGAACCCTGTTTGTCACTCATCGAGTCATCCTCCCTGGAGTGCCTGTTTCAAAAACCGTACCGGGAGGGGCGCGCGGACATTTCAAGCGCTCCGGAAGGCGTTTACCGGAAGAGCCGCGCGGGATCCCCCCTGACCCCTTCAATCGTGCCGCGGAACGGCGAAAAACCGCCTCCGCATTTTGCCCCATGCCGGTTGCGAAGGCGCCACGTGGCAAGGCAGGCGGCATAAGATTCCAGCGCCGTCCGCTTCTCAACACTACTTAGTGCTAAGCCCTGCGCCCGGCCGTGCCATGTGGTCGGAAAACCATTGTAGATCAAATTGTTGGCTGAATTCACAAGGCGTATAGAACTTTGTGATCGCAGCTTTCGTCTTACGCCGAATTGCCGATACGCCCGACGCAGCTTTGCAAAAAAGCAATCAGGAGTCGCTTGGTTGTCACACATTGAACGTAGCAAGTGCCACAAGCAAACGGCCAAGCGATTCGTTGCCATGCGTTACGCGATCTATTTCAGTCCCCCGCGGGACCATGATCTGACCGTCGCCGCCGCCCAGTGGCTGGGGCGCGACGCCTTTTCGGGCTTGCCCATCCCGGCCGCCGGGCTCGGCGCCCTGGGCGCGGGCGCGCAGGCATACTACACCGCCGCACCGCGCCGTTACGGGTTTCACGGCACGCTCAAGGCGCCCTTTCGCCTCGCCGGCCATGCGCGTGAAGCCGATCTGCTGCGCGCAATGGGCGATTTCTGCGCCCAGATGGTGCCCATCGACCCGCTACAGCTTCGGATCGGGCTGCTGGGCGGGTTCTTCGCGCTGGTGCCCGAGGCCGGCAACGGGCGTCTCGACGATCTGGCGAACCGGATCGTCGCCGGCTTCGACAAGTTCCGCGCCCCGCTCAGCGATGCCGAACTGGAGCGGCGCCGGCCCGAGCGCCTGTCGCAGGGCGAATTGCACAACCTCTACAACTGGGGGTACCCTTACGTTTTCGACGCGTTTCGCTTCCACATGACCCTGACCGGCCATGTCGAGGACCATGAGCGTGCGCGCGTCGAAACGGCCCTGATCCGCCATTTCGGCGCCCTGCCGGAGCGGAGCATCGCGATCGATCGGCTGACCCTGTTCGTCGAACGCGAGCCCGGCGCGCCGTTCGAGGTGCATTCGGTGCACACATTCGAGAAGACCAAGGCGCGGGCGCTTGCCTGACGGGCATGGGCCTGTCCAGGCGCTCTCTTCATAGACGCGGAGCCGCAACAGGCGGACCGGCGCCTCGCCGCCGCCAAGCTTGACCGGTAAAGCGGGGTGCCATACTCCACTTTCTCCCTACACGATCCGGGCGGGCCCTTGTCCAATCGCGTCATTGTCATTTCCGCATGGGTGCTTGCGGCCCTGTGCATCGTGCCGATGCTGTCCGTCGCCCTGTCGGCGCTCGGCGGCAACCCCGATGTCTGGCGCGGCCTCGCCGAGACCGTCCTGCCGCGCTATGTCTGGACGACGGTGCAACTGGTCGTCTATGTCGGCGTCGGGACCGCGCTGATCGGCACCGGCGCGGCCTGGCTGGTGACGTTGTGCCAGTTCCCCGGCCGGCGGCTGTTCGAGATCCTGCTGGCCCTGCCGCTCGCCTTTCCGGCCTATGTGCTGGCCTATGCCTATACGGATCTGCTCGATCATCCCGGCGCGGTGCAGACCGCGTTGCGGGCCGTGACGGGCTGGGGCCCGCGCGAGTACTGGTTCCCGGAGATCCGGTCGCTTGGCGGGGCGGCGCTCATGCTCGTGTGCGTGCTCTATCCGTACGTCTACCTGCTGGCGCGCGCCGCCTTCCTGCGCCAGTCGCCGACGGCCTATTTCGCCGCGCGCACGCTTGGCCATTCGCCCTGGAGCGCCTTCCTGCGCGTGTCGATCCCGATGGCGCGGCCGGCGATCGTCGGCGGCGTCGTGCTGGCGCTGATGGAGACCATCGCCGATTTCGGCACGGTCGCCCATTTCGGCGTCCACACCTTCGCGACCGGCATCTATCAGGCCTGGTTCTCGCTGGGCGACCGGGCGGCGGCGGCGCAACTGGCCTTCTGCCTGATGATCGTGGCGCTCTTTCTGGTTCTGATCGAGCGCATCGAGCGCGGCGCGCGCAGGCACCATGAAGCCGGTCGCCGGATCGAGGCGATGGCGCCGCACGTCCTCAAGGGCTGGCGTCTGGCGGGCGCCATCGCGTTCTGCACGGTGCCGGTGCTCGTCGGCTTCGCCATCCCGCTGCTCGTGCTGTTCGAAATGTCGGTGACGTCCGAGCAGGACCCCTTCTCCAGCCGCTACATCGGCTTCATCACCAACTCGCTGACCGTCTCGTTCGCCGCCGCGCTCGTCACCATGGGCGGCGCCGTGATCATCGGCTATCTGGCGCGCCTGAAACCCGGAGGGGCCTCGCACTTCATCAAGACGGTCGCCGGCATGGGCTATGCCATCCCCGGTGGCGTGATCGCCGTCGGCGTGCTGGTGCCGATGGCGGGCTTCGACAACGCGCTCGATGCGTTCATGGAAGCACGGTTCGGCATCTCGACCGGCCTTCTGATCACCGGCTCCATCGCGATCCTGGTCTTCGCCTACATGGTCCGCTTCATGGCGGTCGCGCTGTCGTCCTTCGATGCGGGCATGAGTCAGATCAAGCCGAACATGGACGCCGTCGCGCGCACGCTCGGCGCATCGACGGGCCGGATGCTCGGCCGGGTGCACCTGCCGCTGATGAAGGCCAGCCTGCTGACCGGTTTCCTGATCGTCTTCGTCGACGTCATGAAGGAGCTGCCGGCGACGCTGATCCTGCGCCCCTTCAACTTCGACACGCTGGCCGTGCAAGCCTACCGGCTGGCTTCCGACGAGCGCCTGGACCAGGCGGGCGTTCCCTCGCTGATCATCGTCGCGTTCGGCCTTTTGCCGGTGATCATCATGATGCGCACGATCGCCCGCGAGCGCCCAAGACATCACTCGGAGTTCGCCGCCGCGTCCGCCGGCCCCCGCGCAGCGCCCGAGCCGGCCGAGCGGCGGGCGGTTTGACGGCACAGGCATCCGCCTCCCATCAAGGGGAGGCAATCGCCCATGAATGCGGGAGGGAGGCAACAAAAAAGCCCGCGCAGGCCGAAGCGCTACGCGGGCAGTTCGGGACGGGCCGGTCTCGGGGAGAAACCGGCCACCCGGAGGAACGTTTACTCCCAGCCGGTGCTGTTGAGCACCTCGACGGCCGCGTCGATATTGTCCGCGATGTCGGCCAGATCGATGGTGTCGGGGCGGAAGATTCCAAGCTTGGCGACGGACGGGCTCAGTGCCACGCCAGGAACGGCGGGATATTCGTCATTGCCGGCGGAGAAATACTGCTGGGCCTGATCGGAAGCGAGATATTCCAGGAACTTGACGGCGTTTTCCTTGTTCGGCGCGTTGGCGGCGACGCCGCCGCCCGAAATGTTCATGTGGGCGCCGATGTCGTTCTGGTTCGGGAACACCCAGCCGATCATGTCGAGGCTGTCGGACAGGCCGTCGACCGGCTTGCGGACGGCGCGGGCGAAGTAATAGGTGTTCGACATGGCGATGTCGCACTCACCGGACACGATGCCGCGCAGCTGGTCGGTGTCGCCGCCCTGGGGCGCGCGGGCGAAATTGCCGACAACCGCTTCGGACCAGTCCATCACGGCGTCCTTGCCCAGATGGGCGACCAGCGCGGCCACGATGTTCTGCGTATAGACGTTGGTCGACGAGCGGATGCAGACCATGCCCTCATATTCGGGGTTGGCGAGAGCCTGATAGGTCTGCGGCGGGTTCTCCACATCGTTCCTGTCGTAGAACAGGATGCGCGAGCGCTGCGAGAAGCCGAACCACTGATTGTCGTCGTCCTGCAGATAGGCGGGGATGCGCGCTTCGAGCACGTCGCTGTCGACGGACTGAAGCAGGCCCAGATCCTTGGCGCGCGACAGCCGCACCGTATCGACAGTGAGGAAGATATCGGCCGGGCTGTTGGCGCCCTCGGCCTCCATGCGGGCGATCAATTCGTCCGCCTTGCCCTCGATCCGGTTGATCGTGATGCCGGTCGCCTCCTCGAAGTCGGAGTAAAGACGTTCATCGGTGTCGTAGTGCCGGGAGGAATAAAGGTTCAGCTCGCCTTCGGCGAATGCAGCGGTGCCGGTCGGGACCGCCATTGCGGTCGCCATCAGCGCAACCGTCAAGGTCTTCAGGGGCGACATTGTTCACTCCGTTAACTTGATAAAGACGATCATGTTTTGTATAAGGGGGAATGCGATGTCAATCCGCACCCGGGTACAAAGTTGATGGATTCGGGAAGTTTTTTTTAGAACGATTCGAAGGTTTGGGTATTGCCCCGCGATGACGTAGGATTGTGCTCCGGGCCCGTCCGATCATGATAAGGGTGACGTCATGAAGCTGACCAAACAGACCGACTATGCGTTTCGCATCCTGATGTTCTGCGCCGCCGGCGGCGACAGGCTCAGCCGGGTGGCGGACATTGCGCGCGCCTACGGGGCGTCCGAACCGTTCCTGTTCAAGATCCTTCATCCGCTCGTGGAGGGCGGCATCGTCAAGACCGTGCGCGGCCGCAATGGCGGCATCCGGCTGGCCCGGCCCGCAAGGGAGATCACGCTGGCCGAGGTGGTGCGCCTGACCGAGGACAATTTCACCATGGCCGAGTGTTTCGATGGCGAGGACGCCGACTGCCCGCTGATCGAGAACTGCCGGTTGACGGCCGCGCTGCGCGAGGCGCTCGATGCATTCCTCGCCGTGCTGGAGAGATATACGGTCGACGACCTGGCCAAGCCGAGCGCGGCGGTGATCAGCCTCCTGTCCATGATCGAGGCCGGGCCGCCGGGCCGCGTCAAGGCCGGCACCGCCTGACGCGGCCCGCCGAATCGGCATCACTACAGGTCGCGCAGAACCAAAGGGCCAGCGGAAGCGGCGCACATCACGCGAGGGTACCGCTGGGCGTGCGTTGACGCGATCGAAATATATCAATAATCCATGATGTATTGATATTTAGCGCTCCCGAGGAGACCCCCCGATGGCAAGCCCGTCCCGCCGCCTTGGCGCCGAGTTCATCGGCACCGCCTTCCTGCTGGCCGCCGTGGTCGGCTCGGGCATCATGGGCGAGACGCTGGCCGGCGGCAACATCGCCGTCGCCCTGCTCGCCAACACGGTCGCGACCGGTGCGATCCTGGTCGTCCTGATCACCATGCTCGGGCCGGTCTCGGGCGCCCATTTCAACCCGGCGGTGACGCTGGCCTTCTTCATGCGCGGCGAGATCGGCACAGGCGAGGCGATCCGGTTCGTGCCGGCGCAGATCGCCGGCGGCATCGTCGGCGTCTGGGCCGCCCATCTGATGTTCGACGATGCGCTGATCCAGTTTTCCGCCACCGTGCGCACCGGACCGGCGCAATGGTTTTCCGAATGGGTCGCCTGTTTCGGCCTGGTGTTGACGATCCTTGCGACGCTCAAGGTCCGCGCCGCCGCGGTGCCCATGGCCGTCGGCCTCTACATAACCTCGGCCTATTGGTTCACCGCCTCCACCTCCTTCGCCAACCCGGCGGTGACGATCGCGCGCGGCCTGTCGGACACCTTCGCCGGCATCAGGCCGGTCGATGTGCCGCTCTTCGTCGTCATGCAGCTGGTCGGCGCGGCCTGCGCCGTTCATGTCGCGCGCTGGCTGTTCGCCGGCACCGGCGAAACGGCCGACTGAAAAAGCGCCCCGCCCGTTCCCATCGGGTCCTGAAACCGTTTAGACAATGGCGACGGCCAGTTTCAGGGAGGACGGGATGAGCGACTATATCCTCGCCATCGATCAGGGCACCACCTCGTCGCGGGCGATCGTGTTCGCCAAGGATCAGTCGATTGCCGGCGTCGACCAGCGCGAGTTTCCGCAGCATTTTCCGAAGTCGGGATGGGTCGAGCACGACCTCGAAGACATCTGGCGCACGGTCGTTGAAACCTGCAAGGGCGCGATCGCCAGAGCCGGCATCGGCGCGGCGGACATCGCCGCCATCGGCATCACCAACCAGCGCGAGACCGTGGCGATGTGGGACCGGGCGACGGGTGAGCCCGTGGGCAGGGCCATCGTCTGGCAGGATCGGCGCACGGCCGCGCTCTGCGATACGCTCAAGGCGGCCGGGCACGAGCCGCTCTTCGCCGCGCGCACCGGCCTTCTGCTCGATCCCTATTTTTCGGGCACCAAGGTCAAGTGGCTGCTGGACGGGACCGAAGGTCTGCGCGGCCGGGCCGAGGCTGGCGGGATCGCCTTCGGCACCATCGACACGTTCCTGATCTGGCGGCTGACGGGCGGCGCCCGGCACGTCACCGACGCGACCAACGCCGCGCGCACGCTGATGTACGACATCGGCGAAAACCGCTGGGACGACGAACTGCTTTCGATCCTCGGCGTGCCCGCCGCCATGCTGCCCGAGGTGCTCGACTGCGCCGCCGATTTCGGCGCCGCGCGGGCCGACATATTGGGCGCGGAAATCCCGATCCGCGGCGTCGCCGGCGACCAGCAGGCCGCCACCATCGGCAATGCCTGCTTCGCGCCCGGCATGGTCAAGTCGACCTATGGCACGGGCTGTTTCGCGCTGCTCAACACCGGGCGCGAACCGGTCGCCTCGAAGAACCGGCTCCTGACGACGATCGCCTACCGGCTCGGCGGCGAGACGACCTATGCGCTGGAAGGCTCGATCTTCATGGCAGGGGCCACCGTGCAATGGCTGCGCGACGGGTTGGGGATCATCGAAAACGCCGCCCGGAGCGGCGAGATGGCGCAAAGGGCCGACCCCGAGCAGCAGGTCTATCTGGTGCCGGCCTTCGTGGGCCTGGGCGCGCCGCACTGGGACGCTGCGGCGCGCGGCGCCATGTTCGGCCTGACCCGGGCGACGGGACCGGAGGAGATCGCCAGGGCGACGCTCGAAGCGGTCTGCTACCAGACGCGCGATCTGATCGAGGCGATGCACGGGGACTGGCCCGATGCGGCAGGCGCCCAGACCACGCTGCGCGTCGATGGCGGCATGGTCGCCTCGGACTGGACGATGCAGTGCCTGGCCGATCTGCTCGACGCGCCGGTCGACAGGCCGGCCATGCTCGAAACCACCGCGCTCGGCGTTGCCTGGCTGGCCGGCAGCCATGCCGGCGTCTGGCCGGACCGGGACGGGTTCGCGGCAAGCTGGGCGCGCGACCGGCGCTTTGCGCCGCGCATGGACGCCAAGACGCGCGCCGCCAGGATCGCCGGCTGGAACGATGCGGTCAGCCGGACCTTGAGCCGCCGCTGATCACGGGCCGCGCCCGGCCGCGAACGGGTTCGGAACCGCCGTCATTGCGCGATGACGGCCCTGCGGATCACTCCGCCGCTTGCGAGCCGCCCGGATAGTTGCGCCGGCGCGCGCGCTCTTCGAGCAGGTCGAGCAGATCGCCCGCCGCCTTGAGCACGTCCGTGCCCGGCCCGAAGATCGCCGCAACGCCCGCCCGCCTGAGGAAATCATAGTCCTGCGCCGGGATCACCCCGCCGACGATCACCGCCTTGTCGGCCGCATCGCGCGCCGCCAGTTCCTTGACCAGGATCGGCGCCAGCGTCTTGTGGCCGGCGGCGTGCGAACTCATGCCGACGATCTCGACATCGAAATCGACGGCCATCCGCGCGGCCTCGTCCGGCGTCTGGAACAGCGGGCCGACATGGACGTCGAAGCCCAGATCGCCGAACGCCGTCGCAATGACCTTGGCGCCGCGATCGTGCCCGTCCTGGCCCATCTTGGCGATGAAGATCGACGGCGCCCGACCGGCGCCGGCCTTGCGCGCCTCGATCCGCGCCTTGACCGCGGCGAAGCGCCCGTCGCCTTCATAGGCGTCTCCATAGACCCCCTTGATGGTGATCACCTCGGCCACATGCCGGCCGAACACGGCCTCCATGGCGGCCGATATCTCGCCGACGGTGGCCCGCGCCCGCGCCGCCTCGACGGCAAGGCCCAGAAGATTGCCCCGCCCCGAACGCGCCGCCTCGGTGATCGCCGCGAGCGCCGCTTGGCAGGCCGCCTCGTCGCGGCGCGCCCTGATGCGCTTGAGCCGCGCGACCTGTGCGGCGCGCACGGCGGTGTTGTCGATGTCGAGAATGTCGATCTCGTCCTCGGTTTCGAGCCGGTATCGGTTGACGCCGACGATCACCTCCTCGCCCCGGTCGACCGACGCCTGGCGCCGCGCCGCCGCCTCCTCGATCAGCCGCTTGGGCAGGCCCTCCTGCACCGCCCTGGTCATGCCGCCGAGGCTTTCCACCTCCTCGATCAGCGCCCAGGCCCTTTCGGCCATCTGCTTGGTCAGATTTTCGACATAATAGGAGCCGGCGAGCGGATCGACGGTTCGGGTCACGCCTGTCTCGTGTTGCAGGATGAGCTGCGTGTTGCGCGCGATGCGGGCGGAGAATTCGGTCGGAAGCGCGATCGCCTCATCGAACGCGTTGGTGTGCAGCGACTGCGTGCCGCCCAGTGCCGCGGCGAGCGCCTCATAGGCCGTGCGCACGATGTTGTTGTAGGGGTCCTGCTCC
This sequence comes from Roseitalea sp., assembly GCF_984466335.1. Lineage (NCBI taxonomy): Bacteria > Pseudomonadati > Pseudomonadota > Alphaproteobacteria > Hyphomicrobiales > Ahrensiaceae > Roseitalea > Roseitalea sp. The sequence goes on from NZ_CFIFWG010000023.1 coordinate 14,225, forward strand.
TGCAACGACACCCCCGATGTCTGGCAGTGCGTGCGCAGCATGGACGATTGCGGCTTTTTCGGCGCGAACTCCTCCATGATCCGCGCCCACAAAAGCCGCGCCGCGCGCAGCTTGGCCGCCTCCATGAAGAAATTCATGCCGATGCAGAAGAAGAAGGAAAGCCGCCCGGCGAACGCATCGACATCCATGCCCTTTGCGAGGGCTGCGCGCACATAGTCCCGCCCGTCGGCCAGCGTGAAGGCAAGCTCCTGCGTGAGCGTCGCCCCGGCCTCCTGCATGTGATAGCCGGAAATGGAGATCGAATTGTATTTCGGCATCTCGCTTGCCGTATATTCGATGATGTCGGCGACGATCCGCATCGAGGGTTCGGGCGGATAGATATAGGTGTTGCGGACCATGAACTCCTTCAGGATGTCGTTCTGGATAGTGCCCGAAAGCTGCGCGCGCGGCACGCCCTGCTCCTCGCCGGCGACGATGAACATGGCGAGCACCGGGATCACCGCGCCGTTCATCGTCATCGACACGCTCATCCGATCGAGCGGGATGCCCTCGAACAGGATCGTCATGTCCTCGACCGAATCGATGGCGACACCGGCCTTGCCGACATCGCCGACGACGCGTTCGTGATCGGAATCGTAGCCCCGGTGCGTGGCGAGATCGAAGGCGACCGACAGGCCCTTCTGCCCGGCGGCGAGCGCCTTGCGGTAAAAGGCGTTGGACGCCTCGGCGGTCGAAAAGCCCGCATATTGCCGGATCGTCCAGGGCCGGCCCGCATACATGGTCGCGCGCGGCCCGCGCATATAGGGCGCCATGCCGGGCAGGCCGCCCAGATGGTCGATGCCGTCCAGATCGGCCTCGGTGTAAAGCGGCTTGACCGGGATGCCCTCGGGCGTATGCCAGGTCAGACCGTCGGGCGAAGCGCCCTTGAGTTCGCGCTCGGCGAGCGCGCGCCAGTCTTTTATGCCGGGCTTGTCGTGATCTGCCATGGGGCGCTTCCTCCACCGAACCGTCGCCGTTCATAATGCGCCTCGATCCGCCCGCAATGCAACGAATGTATGGACATGCCCGCCGCGCCCGGCTATCGCCGCCGCCATGCGCGTGGTCTCCATCGGCGAATGCATGATCGAACTGTCGGGCCGGGAAGGGCCGACATGGCGGCAGGGCATCGCCGGCGACACGCTGAACACGCTGTGGTATCTGCGCGCGCTGCTGCCGGCCGATGCGCGAACCGACTATGTGACCGCCTTCGGTGACGATCCCTTTTCGGCCGAGCAGATCGCCTTTCTGACCGGTCACGGCATCGGCACGGCGCATAGCCCGGTCATGACCGGCAAGGCGCCCGGCCTTTATGCGATCACGCTCGATGCGGCGGGCGAGCGCGCCTTCACCTATTGGCGCGGCCAGTCCGCCGCCCGCCACCTGGCGGACGATCCGGACGCCCTCACCGCGAGCCTCGCCGGCGCCGACCTGGTCTATTTTTCCGGCATCACGCTGGCGATCCTGGATGAAAGCGCCCGCGCGCGCCTGTTCGAAGCCCTCGCCGCCGCCCGCGCCGCCGGCGCGACGGTCGCCTTCGATCCCAATTACCGGCCGCGCCTATGGCCCGACCGTTCCGCCGCCGCCGGCGCCATCGATGCCGGCTACAAGGTCGGCGACATGGTTCTGCCGACCTTCGACGACGAGCGGGCGCTGTTCGGCGACGGCGCGCCCGAGGCCACCGCCGACCGCATCGCCGCGCACGGGCCGGAAACGATCATCGTCAAATGCGGCGCCCAAGCCGCCCTGCTACACCAGGACGGACGGCGACGGGCGATCGCCCCGCCCGCGCCCCTCGCGCCCGTCGACACGACAGGCGCCGGCGACAGTTTCAACGGCGCGTTCCTTGCGGCGATGCTCACGGGCCGGGCCGCGCCCGACGCGGCGCTGCTTGCACACCGGGTCGCGGCTCGGGTGATCGGCCATCACGGCGCGCTCGTGCCCGAAGAGGCGCTCGCCGGGCTGCGCCCCGCCTGAGACAGAACGGCCTTTTCCTTGCCGCCCAAACCGGATAGACACGCGCTCGAAAAGGCGCAGCCGCCAAGAGGAACAAAGGACACCGAAGTGGCAAGCACGTTTGACAAAGTCGCCGACATCATCGCCGAGACCAGCGAGATCGAACGCGAAACGATCATGCCCGAAAGCCACACGATCGACGATCTTGGCATCGACAGCCTCGACTTTCTCGACATCGTCTTCGCCATCGACAAGGAGTTCGGCATCAAGATCCCGCTCGAACAGTGGACCCAGGACGTCAATGACGGCAAGGTGCCGACGGAGGAGTATTTCGTCCTCGCCAACCTTTGCACCAAGATCGACGGGCTGGTCGCCGCCAAGGCCGCCTGATCGCACGCCACAGGCCGGACGCGCAGCGTGACCCAAAAAACCGCCGTCATCACCGGCATAGGCCTCGTCACCGGCCTCGGCATCGGCGCCGGGGCCAACTGGCATGCCCTGGCCGCCGGCCGCACCGCCCCCATCGATACGGAGCGTTTCGCGCCCTACCCCGTGCATCCGGCGCCCCAGATCGACTGGTCCGAACAGATCCCCAGGCGCGGCGACCAGCGCCAGATGGAGCCGTGGCAGAGGCTCGGCACCTTTGCGGCCGGCCTGGCGCTGGACGATGCCGGCATCAAGGGCGACGATGCGCTGACCGGCACGATGGACATGATCGTCGCCGCCGCCGGCGGCGAGCGCGACGTGAGCGTCGACACGATGATCCTGGAGCGCCTCGCGGGCGGGCGAAACGACACCGGACTGCTGGTCAACGAGGTGCTGACCACCGAACTGCGCCCGACGCTTTTCCTGGCCCAGCTTTCCAACCTGCTCGCCGGCAACATTTCCATCGTCCACAAGGTGACCGGCTCGTCCCGCACCTTCATGGGCGAGGAAGGCGCCGGCATGTCGGCCGTCCAGACGGCCGTCGCGCGCATCCGCGCCGGCCAGTCGACCCATGCGCTGGTCGGCGCGGCCTACAATTGCGAGCATCCCGACATGCTGCTCGGCTACGAGGTCGGCCGGCACCTGCTGCGCGACGTGGAGAAACCGGTTGCCGGCCGCGAAGGCGGCGGGATCGTCGCCGGCTCCGGCGGCGCGTTCCTGGTCATCGAGGACGGCGATCACGCCGCGGCCCGCGGCGCGCGCGGCTATGCGCGGATCGGGCCGGTGGCGACCGATGCGGGCGATCCAGCCGAGGACAAGGCGCGCGAACGGCTCGACGTGCTCGCCGGCCAGGCCGGCCTCGACCGCGCCGACATGATCGTGTCGGCCGGTTCGGGCGCGCATCGCCGCAGCGCCGTCGAGCGCAATTTCCTGGCGGCCAGGCACCCGCGCGCGCCCGTGCGCGCCATGGCCGGCAGGACGGGCCATCTGCGCGAGGCGCAGTTTCCGCTCGCGGTCGCCGCCGCCGCGCTGTCGATCGCCCATGGCGCCCCGATCGCGCCGGCCGATCCGCGATCCGAGACGGAGATCCCGACCGCGCCGGGCACGATCGGCATCATCGGCCTGGGCCATGAAACGGCGGAAGCCATCGTCCTCGTCGAACCGCTGGAGGCGCGGCCATGAGCGCAAGGACGGACCATGCGGGCCGCCCCGTCATCGCCATCACGGGCGCGGGCATCGTTTCGCCGCTCGGCCGCGGCAAGGCGGACAATTGGGCGGCGCTGACCGCCGGCACCTCGGGCATCCATCGCATCGGCCGCTTTCCGACCGAGCATCTGCGCACGACGATGGCCGGCACAGTCGACTTCATGACCGCGCCGGGGGACGGCTCGGCGGCCCTGACCTACGCGCTGGCCGAGGCGGCGACGCTCGAAGCGCTGGCCGAGGCGGGCCTGGACGGAGCAGATTTCGGCGGCCCGCTGTTCGTCGCCGCTCCGCCGGTCGAGCTTGAATGGCGCCAGCGCCTGGCGCTCGACGCCGAAGGCGCCGGGCTTGGGCAAGGCGAACCCGGCTACGGCCGCATCCTGGCCGCCGCGCGCGCCAGGCCCCATCCCGAACATGCCGGCAACATCCACTTCTGCACCACGGCCATGCGCCTCAAGCGGAAAATCGGCGCTCGCGGCCTGCCGGTCACGCTGTCGACAGCCTGCGCCTCGGGCGCGACGGCGATCCAGCTGGGGGCGGAAGCGCTCCGGCGCGGCGAGGCCGAACGCGTCGTTTCGGTCGGGACGGACGGGTCGGTGACGGCCGAGGCGCTGATCCGCTTTTCGCTCCTGTCCGCCCTTTCGACCCATAACGAGGAGCCGGAAAAGGCCTCCAAGCCCTTCTCCAGGGACCGCGACGGCTTCGTGATGGCCGAAGGGGCCGGCGCCTTGGTCATGGAGACGCTCGACAGCGCCCGCGCGCGCGGCGCGACGGTCCTGGGCATCCTCGAAGGCTGCGGCGAACGGGCCGACGACTTCCACCGCACGCGGTCCAAGCCGGACGGCTCGCCGGCCATCGCCGCCGTTCGCGCCGCGCTTGAAGATGCCCGCATAAATCCCGAGGATATAGGCTATATCAACGCTCACGGCACATCGACGCCCGAAAACGACAAGATGGAGCATCTGTCGCTGACGGACGTGTTCGGCGCGGGCCTGGGCGGCGTGCCGATTTCCTCCAACAAGTCGATGATCGGCCATACGCTCACCGCCGCCGGCGCCATCGAAGCGGTGTTCTCGCTTCTGACGATCCGCACCGGCACGCTGCCGCCGACCATCAACCACGCCAATCCGGACCCGGCGCTCGATCTCGACTGCGTGCCCAATGTCAGCCGCGAGCGGGCGGTAACGCGCGTGCTGTCCAACTCGTTCGGCTTCGGCGGCCAGAACGCCTGCCTTGTCATCGCCGCCGAACCCGCCTAAGCGGGGCGAACCTCAAACGCCCCCGGGACCGCCCATGCGCGCCCTTCAGCTCGTTGAAGACAAGACACTCGAACGCGTCGAGATCGATCCGCCCCCGCCGCCCGGCCAGGGCGAGGTGCGCCTGCGCGTTCAGGCCGTCGCGCTCAACCACATAGATGTGTGGGGCTGGCGCGGCATGGCTTTTGCCAGGCGCAAGCTGCCGCTGACCATCGGCGCCGAGGCCAGCGCCGTCGTCGATGCGGTCGGCGCCGGCGTCTGCGGCCTCGCGCCGGGCCAGCTTGTCGCGATCTTCGGCGCGCGCACCTGCGGCCTGTGCCGGCCGTGCCGGCAGGGACGCGACAATCTGTGCGAACATGCGCGCGGCGTGCACGGCTTCCATCTCGACGGCTTCGCCGCCGAGTTCGTCACCATGCCGGCGCGCAACTGCGTGCCCGCCCCGCCCGGCGTCGATGCCCTCGCCGCGGCGCTCGCGCCGATCACCTTCGGCACCGTCGAGCACATGCTGTTCGACAATGCCCGGCTCGAACCGGGCGAGACGATCCTCATCCATGCCGGCGGCTCGGGGATCGGTTCGGCCGCGATCCAATTCGCCAAGCGCCATGGCTGCACCGTGATCACCACCGTCGGATCGGACGCCAAGGTCGAGCCGGCCAAGGCGCTGGGCGCCGACCATGTGATCAACTATCGCAAGGACCGGTTCGAGGGCGTCGTGCGCAAGCTGACGAAAAAGCGCGGCGTCGACGTCGTCTTCGAACATGTCGGCGCGGACACATGGGCCGGCTCCATGCTGTCGCTCAGAGGCGGGGGCCGGCTCGTCACCTGCGGGTCGACCTCGGGCGTCTCAGCGCAGACCAACCTGTTGATGCTGTGCCAGCGGCAATTGCGGCTGATCGGCTCGTTCGGCTGCACCATGTCCAACATGGCCGACGCCATGGAAAAGATCGCGCGCGGGCTGGCCCGGCCCGTCATCGACACCGAGGTGACCATGGACGGAATCGACGCCGCGCTCGCCCGGATGGAGACGCGCGACGTGTTCGGCAAGATCGTCCTGCGGCTCGACCGCTGATCGCCGCCGTGACGCCGACCAGGACCTGGCTGCTCAAGCTTGCGCTGCGCGCCAAGCGTCTGCGCTATGCCACCGAGGCGGCCCTTGCGTTCGGCGTCCTGGCGATCCTGAGGCCCCTGCCCGCCGACGCGGCGATCACGACGCTCGCCGCCCTGACCGCGCGCATCGGTGCGCTGCTGCCGCGCCACAGGATCGTGCTGGAAAACCTGGAAAGGGCCATGCCCGAACGCGACGCGGGCGAACGGCGCGCCCTCGCCCGGCGCATGTGGGGCAATATGGGCCGGCAGATCGCCGAATATGTCTGGCTCGACAAGCTGTTCGACTTCGATCCCGGCGCGGACGCGCCGGGCCGCATCGAGGTGGCGGGCGAGGAGATTTTCACCCGCATTCGCCAGGCGCGCGCGCCGGTGATCTTCTTCACCGGCCATACCGGCAATTTCGAGCTGCTGCCGGTCTGCGCGGCGACCTTCGATCTTGAGGTCACCGCCCTGTTCCGGCCGCCGAACAATCCACACATCGCCAGGCGGGTGCTGGCCGCCCGCACGACGACCATGGGCGCGCTGGTGCCCGCCAAGACGGGCGCGGCGGCCGGCCTCGCCCGCGCCCTTCAGGACGGCAGGTCGGTGGGCGTCCTGGTCGACCAGAAATTCCATCGCGGCCGGCTCGGCACCTTCTTCGGCCGCAAGGTGCGCACCAACCCGCTTGTGCCCAAGCTTGCCCGCCAGTTCGACTGCCCGGTCCACCCGGCCCGCTGCGTCCGCCTGCCGGGCAACCGGTTCCGCCTCGAACTGGAGGAGGCGATCGACCTGCCGCGCGACGACGAAGGCGGGATCGACATCGACGCGAGCTGCCAGTTGCTCAACGACACCGTCGAGCGCTGGGTGCGCGAGCATCCCGACCAGTGGATGTGGATGCACCGGCGCTGGGACCCCAGCACGCTGGCCGACCCCCGCGCGGGCCGCTGAGGCAGTGCGCCGCCGTGGCGCAAACAGCTTGCAAATCGGCCGCCGGGGCGCACTATGGCGACCATGCAGGAGATGCTTCGCAAGGCCGTCGAGGATCGGCGGGACGAGCTGGTCGCGCTGACGCGTGCGCTCGTCCGCTTTCCCACCGTCAACCCGCCTGGCGAAGCCTATGCGCCCTGCGCGGAGTTCATCGCCGGCCGGCTCGCCGCCTCGGGCTTCGAGACCCGGCTGCTGGTCGCCGACGGCGAGCCCGGCCACACCGACCGCTATCCGCGCGTCAACGTCGTCGCCCGGCGCGAGGGCAGGCAGCCGGGCCGGACGGTGCATTTCAACTCCCATATCGACGTGGTCGAGGCCGGCCATGGCTGGACCGTCGACCCCTTCGAGGGGATCGTCAGGGACGGTCGCGTTTACGGGCGCGGCACCTGCGACATGAAGGGCGGGCTCGCCACCTCGATCGTCGCCGCCGACGCCTTCATCGAGGCGTTCCCGGACCATCGGGGCGCGATCGAAATCTCCGGCACGGTGGACGAGGAATCGGGCGGCTACGCCGGCGTCGGCTATCTCGCCGGAAAGGGCCTGTTCTCGCGCCCCCGCGTCGACCACGTCATCATACCCGAGCCGCTCAACAAGGACCGCATCTGCCTCGGTCACCGGGGCGTCTGGTGGGCCGAGATCGAAACGCGCGGCCGCATCGCGCACGGTTCCATGCCGTTTCTGGGCGATTGCGCCGTGCGCCACATGGGCGCCGTTCTGGAAGCCTTCGAACGCGACCTGTTTCCGGCGCTGGCCGCCCGGCGCACCGACATGCCGGTCGTTCCCGAAGGCGCGCGCGCCTCCACGCTCAACATCAACGCCATGCATGGGGGCCAGACCGACGAATTCACCGGCCTGCCCTCGCCCAACGTGCCCGACCGCTGCGCCATGACCATCGACCGCCGGTTCGCGCTCGAAGAGGACATTGCCGACGTCAAGGCCGAGGTCACGGACATTCTCGACCGCCTCAAGCGGGACCGGCCGAAGTTCGACTATGCAATCCGCGACGTGATGGAGGTCCTGCCGACCATGACCGGACGGAACGCCCCGGTCGTCAAGGCCGTCGCGGCCGCCATCGAGGCCGAGTTCGGCAGGGCGCCCGACTATGTGATCTCGCCGGGCAGCTACGATCAGAAACACATCGCCCGCATCGGCCATCTGCACGACTGCATCGCCTACGGGCCGGGCATTCTCGATCTCGCCCATCAGCCCGACGAGTGGATCGGCATCGACGACATGGTGCAATCGGCCCATGTGATGGCAGCGGCGATGCACGCTCTGCTGACAGGGGCGGCAGAACCTGCTTAACTTGCCCAATCAACCCCTGGAGGCCCGAACATCCATGATCGCACGCATCGCCCTTGCCGCCACGACGGCGCTCGCCATGACCGTTTCGGCCCAGGCCCAGCGCACCGACCTGACGCTCGGCATGGTGCTGGAGCCGCCGCATCTCGACCCGACCGCCGGCGCGGCGGCGGCCATCGACGAGGTGGTCTATGCCAACGTCTTCGAGGGCCTGACCCGCATCGGCCCCGACGGCGCCGTCATGCCGGGCCTCGCCGAGAACTGGATCGTCTCGGACGACGGGCTGACCTACACGTTCGAACTGCGAGAGGGCGCCGCCTTCCACGACGGCACGGCGCTCGATGCGGGCGATGTCGTCTTCTCGCTCGACCGGGCGCGCGGCGAGGACTCCGTCAACGCCCAGAAGGCGCTGTTTGCGGCCATCGAGACCGTCGAGCAGATGGACGAGCTGACCGTGAAGGTGACGCTTTCCAGGCCAGCCGGTGACTTCCTCTACAATATGGGCTGGGGCGATGCCGTGATCGTCGCGCCCGAAAGCGCCGAAACCAACAAGGAAAACCCGATCGGCACCGGCCCGTTCCGCTTCGTCGAATGGCAAAAGGGCGCCGCCGTCACCCTCGCGCGCTCCGATGCCTATTGGGGCGAGGCGCCGGCGCTCCAAACCGTTACCTTCCGCTTCATCCCCGATCCGGCGGCGGCCACCGCCGCGCTGCTCGCCGGCGACGTGCACGCCTTCCCCAACCTGCCCGCGCCGGAGTCGGTCCCGGTGTTCGAGGCCGACCCGCGCTTCACGGTCGTCATCGGCTCGACAGAGGGTGAAACGATTCTGGCGACCAACAACGCCAGGCCGCCGTTCGACGACATCGGCGTGCGCCGGGCGATCGCCCATGCCATCGACCGGCAGGCGATCATCGAGGGCGCCATGTTCGGCCTCGGCACGCCGATCGGCAGCCATTTCGCCCCGCACCATCCGGCCTATGTGGAACTGTCGGAGACCTACCCTCACGATCCCGGCCGCGCCCGCCAACTGCTCGCCGAGGCCGGCCATGGCGACGGCATCACGGCGACGCTGAAGCTGCCCCCGCCCTCCTATGCGCGCCGTAGCGGCGAGATCGTCGCCGCGCAGTTGCGCGAGGTGGGAATCGACCTGGAGATCATTGCGGTCGAATGGGCGCAGTGGCTCGACCAGGTGTTCCGCAACAAGGATTACGATCTGACGATCGTCTCGCACACCGAGCCAAACGATATCGGCATCTATGCGCGCGACGATTACTACTTCCAGTACGAGAACCCGGATTTCGACGCGGTGATCGAGACGCTCTCGGTGACCGCGGACGAAGAGGCCCGCTACGAACTGTTCCGAAAGGCGCAACAGATCCTCGCCGAGGATGCCGTCAACGGTTATCTCTTTCAGTTCGCCAAGAGCGGCGTCTGGGACGCGCGTCTCGAAGGGCTGTGGGAGAATGCGCCGGTGCAGGCAAATGACGTCACCGGGGTGAGGTGGGCACGCTAGTGTCCCTGATCTGAAGTTCGCTTCGTTACGCAGCATGCTCCGTACGCACTTCAGATTCGATCAGGACACGAGCAGGTCTTTGCTTCCAGTGTGGTTTACGGATTTGAAGTGCGTTCAGGAGC